>JAYUHI010000290.1:0-1738 GCA_043767095.1 Bacteroidota bacterium | reverse complement strand
CGCCTGTCACCGGATGGGGAAAGAATTGTGGTCTCTCAACCGGACGCAAATGGTATAAACGTGGACATTTGGCTCTACGAAATAGGGCGGGACACGTGGGCGCGTTTTACTTTTGATGCTGCTACCGATCGGTCTCCCATTTGGTCACCAGACGGAAAAACGATCGTCTTTGCTTCGGACCGTAATAAACGTTTTGATTTGTTTCAACGGGCATCTGATGGGGAAGGTAATGAGGTACTGCTGCTCAAATCCGATCAATCAAAAACACCATCCGATTGGTCGCACGATGGAAAGTTCATTGCTTACTTTACTGCAAATCCAGATTATGATATTTGGATACTGCCCATAAACCCTTCAGGGCAAGGTAACGAACAGAAGCCTTTTGTATTCCTCCAGACAGAGTCCATTGAGTGGCGCGCAACTTTTTCGCCTGATGGCCGATGGATAGCCTACCAAACCTATGAATCGGGAAGGTATGAAATCTATATCCGTCCATTTCCCGGCCCGGGTGGCAAGTGGCAAGTATCCACGGCCGGTGGCACCCGGCCGCGCTGGCGCGAAGATGGAAAAGAACTTTTTTTTATAGGAACGGACTTCAGGCTTATGTCAGCACAGATCAATCTTGGGATTTCTACTGTGCAGGTTGGCGCAGTGCAATCCCTGTTCGATCTAGGATACGTTGTTTCAAGTTCCTTTTACTCGGATTTTTACGATGTAACCCGGGACGGGCAACGCTTTCTGGTGGAGTTGAACAAAGGCAATGAGGTTTCAATACCGCTAACGTTGGTGGTGAACTGGCCGTGGGAGATTAAGAGGAAATAATCAACCGATAGCTTTATCTTTGAAATATGCCCTCTATAGTTCCCGGCTTCGAATACGACATATTTATCAGTTATCGCCACAACGATAACCGGAGTGGTTGGGTAACGGATTTTGTAAATGCGTTGCAAGAAGAGTTGGCAGCAACAGTAAAAGAACCCCTCTCCATCTACTTCGACAAAAACCCCCACGATGGCCTCCTCGAAACGCACGATGTTGATGATTCGCTGAAAGAAAAGCTGAAGTGCCTCATCTTCATCCCCATTATTTCGCAAACCTATTGCGACCCCAAGTCTTTTGCATGGAGCCAGGAGTTTTTGGTTTTCTTACAACAAGCACAGGCGGATGCGCACGGATTGAAAGTTCGTCTGCCCAACGGCAACATGGCAAGCCGTGTGCTGCCCATACGCATACATGAGCTGGATGCGCGCGACAAGAAAACAATTGAAGATGTATTAGGTCCGCTTCGTGCCATTGACTTCACGTACCAATCGGCTGGGGTGAACAGGCCATTACGGCCTAAAGATGATGAGGCCGCGAAAGGCCCATCGCAAAATGTGTATCGCGACCAGGTGAACAAGACCGCCAACGCCATTAAGGAAATAATAACTGGGCTTCAGGGCAAGGAACAAAATGTTATGCCCTCGGAAACGGTAGGCAGCACTCCAAAAATTTCCGCTCCCCTTCATCCGCCAAAGCGTAAGGATTGGAAATTGAGAATACCTGCGGTGAGCAAAACTACTGGCCTTACCATCGCACTCATCATCTCCTTGTTTTCACTTGTCACGGTATTGATCTATCATTTCACCGAAGCTCCACCTGAAAATAAAACGTACAGGGCCACCATCCTGCCCCCAGAAAAAACACGCCTGAGGGGTGAATTCGGCAGCCACTTCGCTTTGTCCCCCGATGGAAATTT
>JAYUHI010000289.1:0-10034 GCA_043767095.1 Bacteroidota bacterium | reverse complement strand
ACAACTAAACAAGGCATCAAAGGAAAACGCCTTAAAGCTGGCTGGAGCAATGATTATCTTGAACAAGTGCTTAGTATTTAGATGCGTCTGCCCTGCCTTCTCCACCAACGGTTCCATAATCTTATATCCCGCAAGATTAGGATGCACGCCATCATCACCTAACCCTGCCTTCAATCCTTTTCTTTCATCGGCCATAGCCGAAAAATAATCGAGATACACGCAACCGTTATTATTGGCATACTCCTTAATCATTTTGTTGAGTGAGAAAATTTTTTCTGCAGGTTCAAGCCCAGGCTTCCAGGGATAATCAAAAGCAGGAATCACGGATGAAAGCACCACTTTGATTTTGTTTGCTTTCGCCACCTCAGCCATCGAGGCAATGTTGCCCATGATTTGTTCCAGTGTGGAGGGCCCGGTGTTTCCGGCAATGTCGTTGGTGCCTGCAAGAATGACCACAACACTTGGTTTTAAATCAATCACATCTTGCCTGAACCGCACCAGCATTTGAGGAGTAGTCTGACCGCTGATGCCCCGCCCGATGTAGGGCTTGCCTTTGAAAAAATCAGGATCAATATTAACCCAGCCTTCCGTGATGGAGTTGCCCATGAACACCACACGATCTTCGCCCTTCTTGTTTGCAGGCAGATTCTTATTGTCTTCTTCGTAGCGTTTCAGGTTGGCCCAGTCCTGGGCCGTTAGGTCAATTGTAATCATACAGAAAAAGATAAATAGAATGTTCAGTGTTTTCATATTGGAGATTTATTGAGCCTAAAGATTGTAAAGATTAGCCACAGAAGACACAGATTTGCACAGATAAATTCATCGTTAAAAGCATCAGTGTTAATCTGTGAAATCTGTGGCAAACCCCTATTTTTGGCTTTCTACTTTTTCTGCATGACCATCTCCTATAACTGGCTTAAACAATATATCAACTTTTCTGAATCCCCGGAGGAAATTGGAGCCATCCTTACTTCTACCGGGCTGGAGGTGGAAAGCATTGAACCATTCGAGACTATTAAAGGTGGATTAAAAGGAGTTGTGATTGGTGAAGTTATTACTTGTGCCAAACATCCCAATGCCGATAAACTTTCATTAACGACCGTTAACGTTGGCCAAGACCATCCTCTCAATATTGTTTGCGGAGCGCCCAATGTTGCTGCTGGTCAAAAAGTAGTGGTGGCTTTGTCGGGAACAACGCTGTACACTTTCAATGGGGAAACCATCACCTTGAAAGCCACAAAAATCCGAGGCGAAGTTTCCGAGGGAATGATTTGTGCAGAAGATGAAATCGGGTTGAGCCAAAATCATGATGGTATTATGGTGTTGGAAACGAATCTCCCGAATGGAACGCCAGCCGCTACTTATTTTAAACTTGAAACGGATTACATATTTGAAATCGGATTGACGCCAAACCGTGCCGATGCAGCCAGTCACATGGGCGTTGCGCGAGATTTAAAAGCGGTTTTGAAAAAAGAACTGACTCTGCCATCCGTAAGCAACTTCAAGGTTGACAATACTTTGTTGACTATTCCTGTTTCAGTTGAAAACCCAGAGGCTTGCCCTCGATACTCAGGTGTTACCATCAGTGGAATTTCGGTACAGCAATCACCCGAATGGCTCAAGAGCAGGTTGAAGTCCATCGGGTTAAACCCGATAAACAACATTGTGGACATCACAAATTATGTCTGTCATGAGTTAGGTCAGCCGTTGCACGCTTTTGATGCTGATAAAATAACGGGCAAAAAAGTAATCGTAAAAACACTGGAGCAAGGATCGAAATTTATCACGCTTGACGGAAAGGAACGTGAGTTGAATTCCAAAGACTTAATGATTTGTAATGAATCTGAAGGCCAGCCTGCCGGACAGGCAGGAATGTGCATTGCCGGGGTCTTTGGAGGAATCAAATCCGGAATCACATCAACCACTCAAAATATATTTTTAGAGAGCGCCTGTTTCTCATCGCAATATATCCGCAAAACCAGTTCGCATCATCAGTTAGTAACGGATGCCTCATTCCGGTTTGTCCGGGGCACCGATCCCAACCAAACGGTCTATGCCCTGAAGCGGGCGGCTATGATGATCAAAGAAATTGCGGGCGGAACAATTTCTTCTGAGGTAATTGACGTTTATCCATCCAAAATTGGAAACAAAGAGATTGTTGTAAAATATAAAAACGTTGACCGCCTGATCGGCAAAGTCATCCCAAGAAAAGAAATAGTTGACATTCTGAAATGGCTGGACATAAATGTCAACACCATGAACGAAGACTCCATCACCGTTTCTGTTCCACCATACCGGGTTGATGTTTTACAGGAGGCAGATGTTATTGAAGAAGTGCTTCGCATTTACGGATTCAATAAAATAGAACTCTCCGAAACGGTTGGTGCCGGTTATCTGGCCGAGTTCCCCGCCAAAGACGCGGACAAATTCAGGAAGGTGTTGAGTGAGATGCTGGCCGGCAGCGGATTTCAGGAAATTATTACCAACTCATTGACTAACCAGGCTTACCAGGTCAAAGCCGGATTGGCCTTCGAAGGCAACCCCGTTGAAATGCTGAACAAATTAAGCGAAGAGCAAGGCATACTCCGTCAAAGCTTATTGTTCACCGGCCTGGAAGTATGCGCATACAACATCAACCGCAAGCAAAAAGAATTAAGGCTGTTTGAATTTGGGAAAACCTATTCAGCAATTGAATCAAATATGAATAAGACCCTGCCAGATACAACTACCGTTTTATCTAAGGCAGGGAAAAAATTAATTGAGTCACCCTCTCCTTCGGAGAGGGCAGGCCTGCCCCGCGCCACGCGGGGGGTGAGGTCAGCATTCCAGGAAAAAGAGTTCGTGGCCATGTTCATAACCGGATCGTATGAATCAGAAAACTGGATAAACAAAACAAGGCCGGCCCAATATCATGACATGGTTCAACAGGTAAGCCATGTTTTGGAGAAGTGCAACGCAAGGAAAATCAAGCAAGTCAAAACCGGCAGCGACATTTTTGATTACGGCATGGATTTGCTTCACGGCAACAACCAGATTGGACGGATGGGAAAGGTGAAACCATCTATTTGCCGTGAGATGGGCATCAGACAGGATGTTTTTTATGCCGAGTTGGATGTGGCCAGCCTTTTCCAAAGCGCATTTCCTGAAATAAAGATGAAAGAACCGCCCAGGTTCCCCGAAGTGCGCAGAGATTTATCGTTGGTGCTTGATGCTCAAATAAAATTTGAGGAAATCCAGTCGCTGATCAACTCCACGGAAAAGAAATTGATTGCCGATGTGGTGGTGTTTGATGTTTACACGGGAGAAAACATCCCGAAAGGGAAAAAAGCGTATGCGCTTGGGTTTACTTTGCTGGATCAGGATAAAACATTGACAGACGAAGAGATAGATACGGTAATGAACAAGCTGATAAATTCTTTTGAACAAAAACTTGGCGCAATAATCAGAAAATAGTTTTACTTTACTCTCGGATTTCCAGACACCCTAAGAAAAGAAGAGATAACATCGGGCAAAATCCCGGTTGACTAAATAAAATATTCGATGGAGCAAGATATACTTAAAACCAACCTGAACGGATTAGAGCGCAAGCTGCTGGTTCTGCTCAATGAGCACAAACACCTGAAAGAAGAAGTAAAATCGCTGAAAAATGAAAACCAAGACCTTCGCCTGAGTGTGAAACTAAGGGACGAACAACTGGATAATTTCACAAATCAGATAAAAATAACTAAGATTGTAAACCGATTAAACCCCGAAGACGGAAGTACATCGGAGTTGAAGAAGAAAGTAGATGAGTACATTCGTGAGATTGATCAATGTATCGCTCACTTAAGTCAATAAGCAAAAACTGTAGCCTGGAATGGACGAACTTTCGATACGCATAAGAATTTCCGACCGCGAATACCCCATGAAGGTTAAGCGCGAAGAAGAAGAACGGGTTCGTGCGGCCGGAAAATGGATCAATGAAAGGCTCAAGTCATTTAAAGATCAGTTTGGTACAGACGATAAACAGGATTTGCTCGCCATGGTGGCATTTGATAGTGTGGTTCAAAAGTTAGCCGTTGAAGAAAAACGCGATGGCGTTGATCATGGCGCGGTGGAGAAAGTCATCCACCTGAACCAACTGCTCACCCAGGCCCTCAACTAACTTCTTTCTTCTTAATCCGCCATAGCCCCGATGCTTCGGGGCGCAGGCAGAACTCCCTTTCTTTTTCGGGTTATTGTTTAACCCTAAATAATTTTTCACATGGAACTCCCCATAATACTTGCCCTTTGCACGGTAGTCAGCTTAGTGGTTGGCCTGATTTCAGGTAACGTATATTATAAGCGCAGACTCAAAAGGAACGAAGAATCGGCCCATGATAAAGCTGGCCTGATTATCAAAGAAGCCGAAATCCAGGCCGAGACCCTGAAGAAAGATAAAATTCTGGAAGCCAAAGAAAAGCTACTGAGAATGAAACAGGAGTTTGAAGAAGAAGCCAATCGCAAGAAAAACCAAATCCTGAGCAACGAGCAAAAGATCAAACAGCGCGAAGCTCAGCTCTCCAAGGAATTAGAGCAGATCAAGAGAAAAGAGTCGGAGTTGGATGAAGACAAAAAAGATTTGGTTATCCAATTGGATCACGTGAAGAAAAGAAAAGAAGAGCTCGATCGTTTCAACCAGCAGAAGATACAGGTGCTGGAAAGTATCAGCAAGATAACAGCCGATCAGGCCAAAGAGCAATTGGTTGAAACCCTGAAGGAAGAAGCGCAAACAAAAGCCAGCTCATACATCAAAGATATTATGGAGCAGGCGAAAATATCGGCCACCAAAGAGGCCAAGAAGATTGTGGTTGAAACCATTCAGCGCACCGCCACCGAACATGCTGTGGAAAATTGTGTTTCGATTTTCAATATTGAGAGTGATGATATCAAAGGAAAAATAATTGGGCGGGAGGGCCGGAACATACGTGCGCTGGAGGCTGCCACCGGTGTTGAAATAATTGTGGATGATACGCCCGAGGCCATTGTCATTTCAGGATTTGACCCCGTGAGGAGGGAAATTGCGAGGCTGTCGTTGCACCGCCTGGTTCAGGATGGCCGAATTCACCCGGCACGCATTGAAGAGATTGTGGCGAAGACCGCCAAGAACATTGATGATGAGATTGTGGAAATTGGCGAGCGCACGGTAATTGATCTCGGCATTCATGGCCTGGCACCTGAACTAATCAAAATGGTTGGCCGCATGCGTTATCGGTCATCCTATGGCCAGAATTTATTGCAACACTCCCGCGAAGTAGCCAACCTCTGCGCCATCATGTCAACCGAACTTGGCTTCAATGTTAAACAAGCGAAGCGGGCCGGCCTCCTTCACGACATTGGCAAAGTGTGGCCTGAAGAATTAGAAAAACCGCACGCTATTGTGGGCATGGAACTCGCCCAGAAGTACAAAGAGCACCCGGTAATCTGCAATGCCATTGGTGCGCACCACGATGAAATTGAAATGACCAACCTCATTTCACCTATCGTTCAGGCTTGCGATGCCATCAGCGGGGCAAGGCCAGGGGCCAGGCGTGAAGTAATGGAGCAATACATCAAACGTCTTCGTGAATTGGAAGAGGTAGGCATGAGTTTCGAAGGCGTTGGGAAGTGTTACGCCATTCAAGCGGGAAGAGAGTTGCGCGTACTGGTGGATGCAGAAAAAGTTACCGATGAGCGTGCCAGCCAACTTAGTTTCGACATCTCACAAAAAATAGAGCGCGACATGCAGTATCCGGGCCAGATAAAAGTTACGGTGATCCGCGAGATGCGCAGCGTGGCGTACGCCAAATGACCGTTATCAGCTTTTAGACAAACGGTAACGGCCAGTGGTGAAGCGGGACTTATTTTTGGGCAACACCTGATCGATGAGGCCTTCCCATTTTTTCTATCTATTCATTTTGCTTGTCGGTGAAGCTTCGTCTGGCCAAGTTTTTTCTGACTCTATTATACTCCAGAAAGGAAAAGAAAGGATGAAAGCTCTGTATGAACAGGCGATGGAGGGTACTCATCATTTGTATAACGGATCGGAGTATGTGGAATATCAACCGCTTGATGAAGAGCATCCGTATTTTTTAACTGATGAATGGATCGAAGGCGAAATTATTTACGATGGAGAGAAGTTTTCCAATATTCCTATGTTGTTCGACATAGAAAAAGGGAAACTGATTGTTCCCTACCCCCACAAAGGCATTATCATCCAGATGATCAATGATCACCTTAATGAGTTTACATTGCCTGGCCACCGGTTTATTAATCTAAAGACTACCACCGACTCGCTCACCATGAGGAAGGGCTTTTATGAAGTGCTTTACCAGGGGAAAACCCCCGTGCTGGCGAGAAGGACAAAACAGTTTACAGAAAAAATTCAGGAGACAGGAATTTCCAGAAGTTTTGAAGAGTCTAATCAATACTTTTTGGAAACAAATGGACAGTTTTTTCGCATAACCGGAAGACGCGATCTATTGAGAACCCTGGGCGGTAAGAGAAAGGAATTGGCCTTATTCATCCGGAAAAATAATTTGTTCACCAGTAACCGCGAATCATCAATCATTCAAATTGCCCGTTACTATGACAGTTTGAATCTATGAGGTTGTTCCTCCCTGTTTATTTCATTCTCTTTTTAATGAGCATTTCGGGCTCGGCCCAAAATAAAATTTCGCTTTCCCTAACCAACGCCACGTTCACCGAATTTGTAAAATCCATTGAGCAATCAACTGATTATCGCTTTTATTATAATCCAAAATGGACTGATTCTTTGACGGTAACGGTAACGGCAACGACCACGGAAGGGAACCTGAATGAATTGTTAATTGAAATCTTAAAGCCAACCGATTTGAGTTTTGCGATAGCATTGAACAACAAAGTCTTTATAACCCGGAACAGAACTCTTCTTACGAGCCTTCCCAAAGGTATTATACCAAAACAGAACCAGCAGGTGTCCAGTGAAGATTTTGACGCAACATCCTTCGATAAAAAAGTTAAAAAAAACCTGGGCGAAGAAATTAAAGTTTATGTGTTTGGATCTAAATCTGCCGGATTAACAGGCACCGCCACCATAAGTGGTTTGGTGAGGGATGCCTCCAGTGGCGAACCTCTTCCAGGCGTAGCCGTTTTTCTTCCCGATCCCCTCATAGGCACCTCAACCGATGTGCTGGGCAATTATTCCCTCACGCTTCCGAAAGGGAAAAGAGTAATCACCATCCAAAGCGTTGGCATGAAACCTACCCATCGAACTCTCATAGTTTATGGTAATGGAAAATTGGATGTGGAACTGGAAGAAGAAATTACAGATTTGAAGGAGGTAATTTTCCATTCCGAGAAGGAAATTTCTGTTTCCAGTTTGCAAATGGGAAAAGAAAAACTCGACATCCGGGCCATGAAACAAATGCCCTTGGCTTTGGGCGAAACAGATGTGATGAAAATAGTGCTGACATTGCCCGGTGTTCAAACGGTTGGTGAAGGAACGAATGGACTGAACGTGCGGGGCGGTGCTTCCAACCAGAACCTTATTCTGTTTAATGGCGCAACGGTTTACAACCCATCGCACTTGTTTGGCTTCTTCTCCACCTTCAACCCCGATGTGCTTAAAAGTCTGGAGTTATACAAAAGTGGCTTTGAAGCTGATATGGGAGGGCGCTTATCTTCTGTTCTAGACGTAACATCCCGTGAAGGAAATCTAAAAAAATTCACCGCTACCGGTGGCATCAGCCCCATTACCGGAAGGCTTACGCTGGAAGGCCCCATCATAAAAGGCAAAACATCTTTTCTGCTGTCGGGGCGGTCAACCTATTCCGACTGGATATTAAATCAATTGGAGAATAAGCAGTTTAAAAACAGCACGGCTTCTTTTTATGATATGAATTTAAATATCGGCCACAAAGTTGATGATAACAATCACCTCACGCTTTCAGTTTACGGAAGTCAGGATCAGTTTAAGTTAAACACCGATACGCTTTATTCTTATTCAGACCGGAACGGATCGTTTAAATGGTCGCACCGGTTCAATCAAAAGTTTTTTGGTGATCTCACTATCACGGCCAGCGATTACCGGTTTTCCATGTCCAGTGAAAGCAATCCTGTTAATGCATTCAAACTGGATTACTCAATTCGGCAATATCAGGCGAAAGCCGATTTCAATTACATCTTAAATGAAAAACATACTTTTCATGCCGGGGTTAGTTCCATTCTTTACCGGTTGAAGCCTGGTTCTTATTTGCCTTTGGGTGTTGAATCCATTGTTTTGCCGGATGTTTTACAAGAAGAGAAGGGGTTGGAAAGTGCTATTTACGTGGGCGATAATTTTGAAGTTGACTCCAAACTTTCAATTTACGTTGGCATTCGTTATTCCTTGTTTTCCTATCTCGGACCTCGCCAGGTATTTCAATACAATGGTCAGCTTCCCATTGAAATGAATAATATTACCGACACTACTCAATTTGCCGGTGGAACCATAAAATCTTATCACGGGCCTGAGCCAAGGCTTAGCGCCCGGTACTTGCTGGATAAAAACTCTTCCTTAAAATTCAGCTATGCGCGCATGCGTCAGTATATCCAGATGCTGTCTAACAACACAGCCATTGCCCCAACTGATATTTGGAAGTTGAGCGACCCGTATATCAAACCACAGATTGCCGACCAGGTTTCCGTTGGGTGGTTTAGAAATTGGAGCGGAGGCGTTTATGAATTTTCGTCTGAAGCTTATTATAAATGGATCAGCCAGGCCACCGATTTTCAGAATGGCGCTGTGTTAGTTCGCAACCACCATTTAGAAACGGATGTGCTGAATGCGAAAGGAAAATCGTATGGAGCGGAGTTTATGATCCGGAAATCAGTTGGCCGGTTAAACGGCTGGATCAGCTATACCTGGTCGCGGTCTTTTTTAAAAGCGAAGAGCCCGTTTGAAATTGAAACCGTGAACAAAGGAAAATACTATCCGAGTAATTTCGATAAACCCCATGCGGTTAACGTGATCAGCAACTTTAAATTCAACCGGAGGATCAATATTTCCTTTAATGTAACCTACAGCACCGGCAGGCCCATTACGCTGCCCCTGGCGAAATATGAGTTGAATGGTGCAAGCCGGTTGGAGTATTCAGACCGAAATGCTTTCCGGGTTCCGGATTATTTTCGCAGCGATATTTCTATTAATCTCGAAGGCAATCATAAAGTTAAAAAACTCGCCCACAGTTCCTGGACATTGGCCGTTTACAATTTAACAGGAAGGCGAAATGCCTATTCTGTTTTCTTCCGGTCCGAAAGCAACCGCGTGCAAGGCTACAAGCTAAGTGTGTTCGGACAGGCCATTCCCACGCTCACCTATAATTTCAGGATATGATGAAGCAGGTGAAAAAGAAATTGCTCTTGATCTTTGCCATTCTTGGTATTTTAATACCGGGATGCATTGACCCTTACGAACCGCCAGTATCCAACGCAGAAACAAATTTCCTGGTCATAGATGGAAACATTAACAGCACAGGTAATGTGGCGATAGTTAAATTGAGCCGGGCTATTGCCCTCGCCAGCACAGCGCCATTTCCACCGGAAACCGGAGCAACAGTATTTATTGAAGACGAAAACAACCAACTAACGGCTTTGCCCGAAGTGGCAGATGGCATCTATTCAGTTAATAAAATTTTCGACACCGAATTACAATATCGTTTAAAGGTTTCTTCCGGCACTAGCAATTATCAATCAGACTTCATTCTATTAGAAACCAATGCCCCAATTGATAGTGTGACCTGGCGAGCGGATGATACCCATTTGGAAATTCTTGCCAATACACATGATTTTTCGGATGGGCCTAAGTATTTCCGGTATTCAGTTGAGGAGACCTACGAATACACTTCGGTGTTTTATTCTTCCTACAAGCTTGAAAATGGGATAGCCGTATATCGTTCTCCAACAGAATCTGTATATAACTGCTGGATAACCCAAAATCCAATTTCCTTGTTATTGGGAACAACAGAAAATCTTAGTCAAAATATTATTGCCAATTTCCTGGTGCAAAAAATTGAAAA
>JAYUHI010000288.1:0-4245 GCA_043767095.1 Bacteroidota bacterium | reverse complement strand
CGACTTTGTTGCCGAGCCCGGATAGGAAGAATGGTAGTCGGTAGTTGGTAAGTGGTAAAATAGGTAAGTGGTAAAATGGTAAGTGGTAGTTGGAAGTTGGTAGTTGGTAATCAGTACGGGAGATAAGTTAATAATCAAGTTTGTTTTCAAAAGATAATAGAAGTGCTATGAAGAGTTCGATTCAATTCATATTTCTTTCCATCTCCATTTCCTGCTTGTTGTTGACTTCGGTTTGTTCTGCACAAGAAAACATGCCCGTCATTCTTAAGGCCATGTACGATGAGCAACAGCGAAGCATGAAGGAGTTACGTCTCGAGGGTCATGATGCACCCTTTTATATCAGCTATGACATCACGGACTTAAAGACGTATTTTTTCTCGGCCACATCGGGGGCGCTCTTGCAGTCGGGCTCGCGGGCGGTGCGTTCAAAAAATATGCGCATACTGGTTGGCGGGTATGAGTTCAACGATGAAAGCCTCGACAACGACATCTTCACCAACCCGCAGCCCAATGAAATTGCCATGCCACTGGAAGATGATTACGATGGAATACGAAGATCACTATGGGTAACAACCGATGCCATCTACCGAAGCGCTGCCCAGCACTTCAAGGAAAATCAAAATACGCTGAAAGAAAAGGGAAAGGAGTTGAAAGACTTGCCTCATCGCTCTTTTGCTAAGGTTGCCTCGCAGCAGGTAAACCTGTTCAAAAATTTTCCAGCCGTTGACAAGACGCAATACGAAAACTATGTTCGTAAGCTGTCGGAGTATTTCAGATCAAACCCGGAGATTTATTCGTCCAATGTTTCATTGAATATTATTCAGGGTAACCGGTATTATTTAAACAGCGAGGGCACCTCTGCCATCACACCAGTCTCCAATATTTTTCTTCAGATCAGGGCTGCGAAAGATCACAAGGCAACCAGCAACAAAGAGTTGCAGCTAAATTATTTGTCCATTGAAAAACTGCCCACTTTGACAGAGTTGACAGAAGAACTGAAAACTTTTACTGATGCAGTAACACAGATGAAAGCCACTCCTAAGTTGGAGGAAGATTATGCCGGTCCTGTTTTGTTCACAGGTCAGGCTGTGAGCGAAGTGATGGCTGCTTTGCTGTTTGGCAGGGAGAACCTGATGGCCAATAACAATTTAGATGTGGACAACCGGCAGCGCTACGAAAATACGTCATCCTTAGAGAACCGGATTGGAAAAATTATTGTGAACGAAAGCATGACCGTTAAGGCCAAACCAAAACTCAAAACTTTTCAAGGCACAGAATTGATGGGCTCTTTTGAAATTGATGATGAAGGCGTGACACCCCCCGATGAGTTAATCCTGATCGACAAAGGTGTTTTGAAAACCCTGCTCAACGACCGCTCCCTTACAAAACCCGATCAGACTGCCAATGGCCACGCCAGCGGGCCTGGCGTAATTGAAATTACTTTCGAGGGCAATCAAAATGATCAAGCCCTGAAACAAATGCTGTTGAGCAAAGCAAAAGAAGAAGGATTTAGTTACGCCTACCTGATTAAAAAAATATCTGCCCGCGGCATGGGCGAAAGTGAAATTTACAGGGTGGAGGTTTCTTCAGGAAAGGAAGAGCGCATTACTGATGCCCAAATCGCTGGCCTTCAATTGAAAAGTCTTCGCAAAGCAAAAGCCTCAACCGACAAACTCAATGCTTACAATTTGCCAATGGGCGGAAATAATTTGGTTTCGTTTATCTGTCCCGGTTCACTTCTGCTGGAGGATATAGAAATCGTACTCAGTCGCATGAAAGAAACTGAGGAGGAGGAAGTAGTTTTTGTGGAGGTGCCGAAGTAATGCAAGGCTTAGAACCCTTCTCACAATAGCCGCGCAGCCTGCTCATCCAGCATAACAAAACCCTGATCGATAATTTGAAAGATGGTCACTGGAATATCCTCATCGGGTTGCGGTTGGGTAAAAGCTTTTTGAATAATGGCTGCTTTCTTTTCTCCGCTGGCCATTACAATGGGCAGTTTAGATTCTTGCAAATGACACAAACCAAGCGTCATACCTTTTGATAGTTCAGTTTGTTTAGAGAAATATTTCTGTCCCACTGTTTTTGTTTCTTCAGCCAGATCGCTCACATGAGCGTAGGACCAAAAAGATGTTCCGGGTTCATTCATCCCAACGTGGCCGTTGGTGCCAACACCAACCAGCATAATATCAAGTCCTTCGTTGTTTTCAATCAATGCATTAATGCGGTCGCATTCTTGTTCGAGGTCATTGGCCTGCACATTAAAAAAATCAAATTGTGAATCCGGTAAATTAAGCGGGGAGAAGAAATCCTTTTTAAGCATCGACAGGCAAGAGCCTGGATCATTTGGGTCAACGCCCACCCACTCATCTAAACTTAAGAAAGTGCATTGACTGATGTCGAGTTGCCCGGATCGAACATCTTCAATTAAATTTTGAAACACCCCGATGGGTGTGTGGCCGGAGGCGAGGCAAATCAATGAGACTTTCTTTTGGAGGATATAAGCTTTGATTAAATCCGCAGTTGCTCGGGAAAGTGTTTCGTAATTGGGGAATATTTTTGTGATCATGATTCAAACAATTTTCAATTTTCAGATTTCAATTTTCAAATTCTCCAACCTCACCACCACCGATTTTGAAATAGGCGTCTGACTGCCTCGTGCAAAATGATTGTGTGGAATCAGTACATTGGCTTCGGGAAAATAAGTAGCAATACATTGCAGGGGAATTTGGTACGGGGCCACTACAAATTGTTCCGCTTTTCTTTTCACACCATCATACTGGCTGACGATATCCACAACATCTCCCTTCTTAAGGTTAACTTTTGCCATATCATCCGGATTGATGAAAACTACTCTCCTTCCGTTTTGAATTCCCCGGTAGCGGTCGTGCAGACCATATATTGTTGTGTTGAACTGATCATGGCTGCGGATGGTCATCATCAGGAATTCATCCCCGCCTAAATTATGATCCGCTAATTGGTTGATCGTGAAATGCGCTTTCGCGGAAGCGGTATTAAACTGTCCTTCGCGTGCGGCATTAGGCAAATAAAACCCTCCGGCCTTGCGCACCCGGTTATTGTAGCTTTCAAATCCGGGAATGGTTTGTTCGATCAGGTCGCGAATGCGATCATAGTCTGCAGTCAGGTCATCCCAATCTGTCGACAGTCCACGGTCGACAGTCGACAGTCGACCGTGGACTGTACTCAAAGAGGTATTGCGCAAAGTGGCCTTCCCTAACTCCGCTACAATTTTTGGTTCACTGTAAAGATGTTGAGAGGCCGGTTTCATTGTTCCGCGTGATTGATGCACCACCCCGGCAGAATTTTCAACGCTCACGAATTGTGGCTTGCCTTCTTGCAAATCTTCCTCGGTTCTTCCCAGGCATGGTAAAATCAAGGCTTCTTTTCCGTGCGCTAAATGACTGCGGTTAAGTTTGGTTGATACGTGAACAGTTAGGTCGCATCGTTGTAAAGCCCTTTCAGTGAAATTAGTGTCCGGGGTTGCCGATAAAAAATTGCCACCGAGGGCAAAAAATACTTTTACTTTTCCTACGGCCATTGCCTGGATGGACTCAACGGTATCAAACCCTGCTTGTCGGGGTGGATTGAAATGGAATACACGCTGCAAGTCATCGAGAAATTCTTTTTTTGGTTTTTCAAAGATGCCCATGGTGCGGTCGCCCTGCACGTTGCTGTGCCCGCGCACAGGGCAAGTGCCTGCTCCGGGTTTCCCGATGGATCCTTTCATCAAAAGTAAATTCACGATTTCACGGATATTGTCAACCGCGTTCTTGTGTTGGGTGAGGCCCATGGCCCAGCAAAAAATGATGCGTTGCTTGTTAGCAAGAATATCAGCCGCCTGATAAATTTTTTCTGTGCTTACACCCGACTTCTTTATGAGTTGATGAAGATCAAAGGCATCCAAGTCTTTCTTAAACTCCTCGAAGCCCATTGTTTGAGATTGGATAAAATCCAAATCCAAAACTTCACCAGGCCATTCTTTTTCTTTTTGCAGCAGGATTTTATTAATTGCCTTGAGCAAGGCCACATCTTCATTAATGCGAACCGGAAGCCATAAATCGGTGAGCTTGGTGGGCGGTGCAATCCATTCCAATGGATTTCGTGGATGCCTGAAAGCAATCAGGCCGGCTTCTTCAAGGGGGTTAATGGTGATGATGACTGCTCCATTTTTCTTCGCTTGTTGCAATGTCGTGAGCATGCGGGGGTGATTGGTTCCCGGATTTT
>JAYUHI010000287.1:0-4251 GCA_043767095.1 Bacteroidota bacterium | reverse complement strand
AAACTATTCTTGACCACGCGAATCTTGATCATGTGTCTTTCGGTCATGATGTGGAGACTGCATTTCTTTTGAGGGAAGCATCGCACGTATTAGGTTTGAAAAATGATACGGTTACCGAAAGGGTTACAAAAATGATGGTTGATCATGCACTATCCAACGGATGGGATAGTTCTATCGGGGGTTTTTATGATGAAGGTTATTATTTTAAAAGTGAACCGGCAATCACCATTACTAAAGACACCAAGAACTGGTGGGCACAAGCCGAGGGATTAAATACCCTGCTGCTCATGGCAGATCATTACCCGGATGATGAACGAGATTATTTCGGGAAGTTTGAAACCCTTTGGAATTATTCCCGGATTTACCTGATCGATCATGAACATGGCGATTGGTATGCAGGCGGACTCGATAAACAGCCTGAAATGAAAACAGCCCTGAAGGGGCATATTTGGAAAGGAAATTATCACCAGTTCCGGTCGCTGTCAAATTGTATAAGTCGGCTAAGGCGGTAATGTCAAATGTCAAATGCCTAATGCCCAATCACTACTTCTTCCTCACCATCAACATATAATGCTGTTTCTGCGAACTCCAGTGATAACCTAATGAAAAAGGCAATGGTTCTTTTGATGCTTTGAAAGCAGAATCTAAGTCAGGTTGCTTTTCGAGCCAGGGAAAATCGCTCACGGGTTTCACATACTCCCCATAAAAGTGAGGCTCAAAGGCTTTTGTTTTTTTGATGTCCTTGTAAACAATGCCAGTATCATCCTGGAAAATAGAAACAGATTGTTTGAGTAGAATATCCCGGATAGCAGAGAAATCGGGATGGTGCATTAAATAAGATGCCGATTTCACAAACGTATTATAGGGTTGGCGTGTCGAAACGAAACGCACAAACTCCGGTCTCTTTTGCAGGCCCTGATTGGAAATATCAGTGGAGAAATAATACAAGGTTTTCATTTCCTGGGTTTGAGTGTTCCGGAAAATAATTTTTACTCCCCGTGTGTTGTATTTTTTAAAAGCGCTGTATGCAATTTCTTTTTCCGATCCTGTGGCATCTAACCCGATAAATTGCTGACTGATCATCTCATTGCCGGTGCGCTCAATCAAAAAGTAAAAAATCGGTAGTACACCTTTGATGCTCCTGAAATCTTTCATCATGTGGATGGTGATGAAATAACTTTTCCCGAATAAATCGCGGAGCGATTTGCCCAGGCTGTCGAGAAACATATCGCGTTTCAAAACGGAAATAGTTTCGAGCGATGGTATTTCAATGATGGGCTCCAGAGCGGCCATTACATATTCAGATGCTTGCGGATAGAATGTTTCGGCATGAAGAAAATCAGGCCCGGAGAATGGATAGAAAAGGGTGAGTGAGTCTTTAATGAGAGGCGAAAGCGTTTGGTTTTGCCAATCGTCCATGGGCTTCAATCGCTGGCTCACCATCTTGTCCCAGTTATTGTCCATCGACAATTTGAAGTCCGTCCAGTATTTATCTTTTTCTAAAGATGAGTATTGGTTGGAATCTAACTGATGCATTCCGGCAATGAAGCGGGCAGTGTTATCCAGGGCGGTGTCTTTGTAAACTACTGGTTTAGCATTGGCTAGCTTTATCGAATCCACTTTCCTCAGCGAGTCGGCCAGTGCCAACGAATCGGCAACCTGGTCATTAATTTTTCCCGAAGAACAAGCAGTAAAAGCACCAATCAGCAAAGCGAAAGCAAATACACGAATCATGACTTATTTTTTTTGGCTGCAAAGAAATACAAAATTAGGCCGATTGCCACCGTGCCGAGAGAATAAAGAATGATCCTCGGTTCGTTGGTGGTTACGTAATAGATCATCCACAGCGTGCAGGCAATAAAGATAATAGGTGGTATGGGATAAAACGGAATGCTGAATTGGCGATCTTCCTTGCGTGTGCGATTTCTTAAAATAAAGACACCAATAACCGTGAACAACGTAAACCACGAAAGGCTCACCGATATATATTGAATGATCTCCTTAAAGTCGCTTAACAATACCAACACGATCGACCAGGCGGCCTGAAAGAGAATGGCCAGGTATGGCATTTCGAAACGGTTTTTTTTAGTCAACCCTTTTAGTAACGGGTAATCTTCTCCCATGGCTTCAGCCACACGCGGGCCGGCAATGGTCATGGCGCTGAGTGTGGATAGCAAAGCGAAACTGAAAAGCCCTGAGAAAACCAAACCGGTGGTTGTTCCAAATAATTTAATGGCCACCACATTGCCGATGTCGTTTTGATTTTCCAGTTCTGAAAATGTGGAGACACTCATAAACATCGCGTTAAGCGCCAGGTAGATTACGGTGACGATCAGTGTTCCAAGAATCAGGGAGCGCGGAATATTTTTTTCTGGATTTTCTAAGTTGCCGGCTATGTAGGCTGATGCATTCCATCCCGAATAGGCATACACCACAAACACCAATGAGATTGCCCAGCCTGCACTGGTGATTAAAGTCCAATCGCCAACTTTTGGCATAAAAGAAACCACGGAAGTCTGACCGGTCATAAACAATGGGGCAGTGCAAAAGAAAACAATCAGCGAAAGTTTTAGTCCAGTGAGAATGTTTTGAGCAATGCCCCCGGTCTTTACGCCAAACAAATGAATGATGGAGATGATCATGATGGAACCAATAGCCACCAGAGTCACGGGTAACCCGAGCAAGTCATTTGAGTATTCACCAATGGCAATGGCTACTGCCGAGATTGCCCCGGCAAACCCAACCAGCAAACTGATCCATCCACTGAGAAAGCCCAGGGCAGGATGAAATAATTTAGACAGGAACAGATATTCACCACCCGATTTTTTAAGTGAAGTCGCGATCTCTGCATAACAAAAGGCTCCGCATAAACTCACCACGCCTCCAACCAACCACAATAATAATATCGCAAACGCGGATGGGATTGGCCCCACCTGGTAGCCTAACGAAGTGAACACCCCTGTGCCAATCATGTTGGCGATAACAACCGTTACGGCTACTGTGAAAGAATATTTAACGGGTTGCGTCATTTGTTACTTTCCAAAATCAATTTTCTCTTCCAGAAACATAGCACTGTTCTTGCCTCTTGCTTGCAGAGTAACTACCGGCCCCTTCTTTTTCCACTCCACGGTAATCAACCCATAATTTTTTTGGATCACTAACTCACCCACGCGAAGAGAATTATTTTCCACCCACACTTCTGACCATGTATGAGTCAGTCCGCTCGAAGTAAAATCATAAAGGGGATAAGGCAGTCCCGGTAAGTTCAGTTTTGATATCTCGGCTATGTGCCTGTCACCACTGACAAAAAAGGTGTTGGCTGGTTTTAATTTCACCAACAGATCGAGCATGCGCTGCCGGGCTTTCGGAAAGTTGCCCCACTTTTCGAAACCATGTTCGTTGGACAGGAATTGATAACTACTGGCAATGATGTGCAAGCGTGCATCAGAATTCTTAAGCTCCTTCTCCAGCCAGGCCCACTGGGCATCACCGAGAATGTCTCCTTCCGGGTTAATTTCATAACGCTTTCCTTTTTCCTTAGAGCGGGCAAGAGTATCGCGGAAAGATCGTTGGTCAAGTAAAATGATTTTTATTTTTTCCTTTCCTGTTCCATAAAAAAAAGACTGATAGATCCCATCATGTTTTCTCACTTCGGCATCAGTCGGCACATCTAAAAAGGCGAGCATCTTTTCCTTGCTCTCCCGTTTCTTGCTGAAAAATCTTCCGCCATCGTTAACCCCATAGTCATGATCGTCCCACGTTCCAATAATGGGGAAAGACTGAATCATGCGCTTATAGTCAGGATGATTTTTTTGGACGGCATAACAAGCCTGGAGCGAATCCATGTTATGTGTATCGCCATACACATTATCGCCAATCCATATCCAAAGGTTGGGTTTTTGATTGAGCACTTCACTCCACATTTGATCGGGATCTTTCTGTTCTGAACAAGACCCGAAGGCAATCTTAAATGAGTTTTGATGTTGGGCAACGGATGAGCTGATAAATCCCGGTATTAATCCGGTCATCAGAACAATCAAAAATCGAAACAATGGCATGAACAATTCAGGTTGAATAAAACGTGCAAAGGAAGTATAATTTAGCTGTATGAGTATAATTTTGAAAGAAATGAAATTGTATTGAGATTGGCGGTATTATTAAGTGGACTTACGCACGATCTTTAAAATTTCTACAAAATCACAGGTTATATCCATCAATTTTGCATCAAAAACAAAGTTTTGCGTAACTCCT
>JAYUHI010000286.1:0-1751 GCA_043767095.1 Bacteroidota bacterium | reverse complement strand
TTTCATACCCGCCCATAGATATCAAAGACCTGGCCTGACCATATTTATAACCGATCTTAATAGCCTCCTTATTGGCCACCATTGTATAATAATAACTGGAATCTCTTTTTCTGTCCGGGCTCAAATACCAATGTTCCGCAGCAAGTTCGATAAGGCAATCCACTCTCGCGGAACCTTTTAATGAAGGTAATGTTTTTCTAAGGCTGTCAATTTTTAGTAGTTCAGCCGATTGGGCAAACAAAGTCAAATGGCTTGCGGCAAAACAGATCAGGGGGAAAAATGTCTTTTTCATATAGTCGGCTTTAAAAAGTTGCAATTTGATAACGGCTTTAGTTCCTATTATAAATGTAGTTGTAGTTCGCTTTTAGAAGAAGGCAAAATGAGCGGATAACCGTGAATTTATTATAACCTGCGCCTTTCAATGAGTGGGCGGTGATTGGCAGGATTCAAATCCGGCAATGTCTATTGGAGGTTCCAAAGCGTCCTTCCTGCTGTACTTTCTCAGATTTCCAAAGGCGGGAAGCCCATAGGAGGAGATTTCATTTTTGAACCTTCGGTCAACAAGGCTTGCTAAGGTGAATGGTAATGTTTATTTTGGAACAGCATTTTGTAAGTGCACCATGAAATTCCCATCTCACCAATATAATAAATGGAGGAACTGACCGATGACCTTCCAGAGTTTATTGAGCTCAGAAAATATTGGGACTTGATGCCCAACCGTGGGGATGTTGAACTGACTGACGAAGAAATAAAACAGGCCACCTCCTCCATCCATTGCGTGGGTCCTTTCTTTTGGTTCATTTCCGATCTCCGTCTTTACAAGCCAATTTTGTTGGGTGGCCAGGTTGAAAAATTTACAGGGTACACGGAACAGGAAGTGCTGGGTACTACATTGGCCATTGCATTGAAGATAGTTTCAGCACAGGAGATTTTCCATCTGGCCTATGCAGGAAGAAAATTCTGGAAGTATTTTTACAGCAAGCCCATTGAAGCCAGGCCATTCATCAAATCATCGTATTCCTATACGTTTCATCGAAAAGACAAATCTACTTTTCATGCGCTCCACCAGGCTTCCACGCTTAAAATGGATGCGAAAGGCAACGCTGTATTTCAGTTCGATCTGGTTCAGGATATTTCCCATTTCAACCCGGTTGCTAAGTTCCACCATTTTATTATAGATTCATCAGACCCAAAAGAAGTAAAGCGGATCCCGTCCGACATTGGTTTCTGGAAAAAGAGAGAGGAGTTGTTATCGCCATCCGAATTAAAAATATTGTCCCTTATTAAATCAGGCCTATCCAGCCAGGAAATTGCTGACCAGCTTTCGCTAAGTGTGCATACCATTAAGACCCACCGAAAAAATATGCTGGATAAAGCGGGCGCACAGAATTCTATTGAACTGCTCAACTTTGCCGTTGTGAACAACCTGATTTAATCGCATAGTTGTTTTGGACACCAATTCAGTTAGGCATATTCAAAGTTCAATCTCCAAAAGTTTATCGGTAAATTAGAGCTTGTTTCTTTTAGCTTTGTTAAAAACGTAATTCCATGGATTTAACAATTCTTTTCAACCCGGTAGATGAAACCATCTATTCCGAAATCAAAAGCATTAATTCTGTTTTCAAAAACATTAAGTGCTTTGGAGAGTCCATGCCTGATTATAAGTCGGCCCAAATTGCCATTTTCGGGATTGGTGAGGAACGCGGAACGGATACCAACCTGGGTTGTGCCGGTGGCCCCGATGAAATCAG
>JAYUHI010000285.1:0-1754 GCA_043767095.1 Bacteroidota bacterium | reverse complement strand
GGTAATCACTATACAGGTCAAGTAGTTTGTTGTTCATGACCTCGAGTTTAAAAAATGTGATCCCTTACAATTTAGCTATTTTTGCGTAAGTCCACTTACAAATAACGAGATGAGAAATAGGATTGGTCTGGGATTCATAATGACAATTTTATTTCGGCCGGGATTAAACTTATTCTATTCAAACTGTATTTCATTTTCAGCACATTGCCTTTAACTACATTTTCAATTAGCAGGATGAGGCTGACTAAAAAGTATTGTTATGAAGTTTCTATCCAAATACTATTCTGCTTTGTGTCAGTCTCTGCGCTCTTCGCGCCCTGACTTTGCGCTCTTTGCGGTTAAAAGTTTTTACCGCAAAGAGAGCAAAGGGGTGCACGCAGAGTTCGCAAAGGTTATTTACAGAATTATGTTTTGCTTTATTTATCATAAATTCTCTTTTTAGTCAGCCCTAAATTCAAAGTTTCATTTTACCAGATGATGGAATATTTCAATGATGCACTGTCAAAAGAAGCAACCAACTCCTGCACGTCTCCGGTTTGCCGAACAATCGCAATTCCCCCATGCAATTTAATATAGTAGCGTTTGTCGTCAACCGCGAATGAGCCATCAGGCATTTGAGTAATTATTTTGCCCTCGCCAAGTTTGTAGAAAAGATTAGGCTCTGCGCCACGCTCTTTCAAAGTGATTTCGTGCGTGAATATTTTTGACTCAGCTTCGGGCGTGATCTTGCCTGTCACCTCAAGTCCTTTATAGATATATTTAAAAATAGGCCGGCCTGTAGCTTCTTCAATTTCATAACCCTTGCCCCGATATTCTTCTTCACTCGATAAAACAGGAAAGGGATCGCTGGTATTTTTCAAATAAGCCAGTGGTTGATTATAAAAAGTAAACTCAGCAGCGCCCATCGGTTTGAATGATCCATCACCCCGATCATGCCACATAGGAGTGGCATCCACAAAACCACCTCGCCACACGCAAGCCAGGTTTCCCGACTTCAAATCATAGACATAATTAATGCCCGAAGGCTCGCCAACTCCAATGGTGTGCGTAAGCCGTTTGCTTTTATCGCCTTTAAAATCTACAAACGCTCTTAACAATCGTGGCCCTTGGGTCGGGTTGATAAATATTGACGAAACCGGATTCTCATCAGGCGGATAAGAATTGTAAGCGTGGAGTGAAATTTCTTTCGTTCCTTCTGCCCTGGCATAAAAAGCAAGACGTGGAGGCATCCAGCCTGCATCTTTATAAGTATAGATTTCAAACGGATAGGTTCCAGCTTTTAATTCGGTGTTCCCAATCTCCAAAGGCCAGGCATCTGTGGTTTGCCTGTCGATGAGTTGTTTACCGTTCAGTATCAACCGTGCCCCACCGGTAAACACCAAACCGAAATCATACTGACCGTCTTCGGGGATGTTGATGTTGCCTGAATAGATGGCCGCGTAGGCGTCTTCAATATCCAGCACTTCGCAGGTAAGTTCGGGACTCGTGCCAGTTAGCAACGGTTTCTGATTAGCAAAGTCGTTGATTACTTTAAAATGTCCATGGAAAATTTTATAGGTGATGGGCGTGATGGTTGGCTTGACTTCGCGAAGCATTTTATACCGGATGTTTCGAAAGGCAACGGACCCATGATCGCCCTGAATCATCAACGGTCCTTTGGCTACTTCGTTTTTTTCAATCGGGTCGCCAGTGGGCAAAGGCACTTCGAGGTTGTCGTGGATTTTAATTCCATTCAACTCAACAGAAATAAATTT
>JAYUHI010000284.1:0-1755 GCA_043767095.1 Bacteroidota bacterium | reverse complement strand
AATAGAAGTTGAAATTGATTCCTGTTATACTCCCCGTAATGTTGCCTAGCGAACGAACGCTTTTGCGTAGAACTTCATCGGGATTTTTTAGCACATGCAGCAGGTTTTGAGGCTTGAAGGGCTCCAGCAATTTTTCGGGTTTGAATACTTTCTTAACACTTTTAAACATAGGAAAATGTTTTCTGCATGAATGGTGGTTGAATAAATCTACGAAATGGTTCGTAAGCAACCTCTGGTATTCAAGGATATCCTTGCAAACTGACTATTTGCCTTGCGGTCCCTATTGGCCAAAGTGTGGAATATCTGGCGAGTTTAGTTCGAAACAATATGGCTGGTACAATTCATGGCCGTGGATTTGTGAAAAATCAATAGGGAACTTCATCTGCTAATTTTGATTTTATCATTGAGTTCCTCAAGCGCTTGAATAAAGAAGTCGTTGTCCTCCGGTGATATGTAAATTTCGTCGTAAGCATTGTATTTTATCAATAGTCCTTTTGTTGCCGTGGCAGGTTTTAGGCCAATCCATGGTGTATTTCCTTTAATGATCTCCTTTATTTGATTAATGTCAACCTGCCACGGAGGAACGCGGAGCGATAGAATAGGATCCTGTCTTTCAGAATATAGTGAGCATCGTAGTACACCCATAAGTATAGTTGGCGGAACTAGTGTGATCGCAAAAAGAATAGAACTCGTGAGAATACCTCCTTTGACCAGGAGGAATGGAATGAGTGGTATAATTAGTGATGCCAACAATAAGACTCTGATAAAGCCCGTTCTGTTTGAGTTGAAGTGCTTCATTTGTTTTTTCGTTAGACATTGAAAAATCTTTGTTCTTGAAGTTCTTTGTATTCCAGAACCTAGTCCAAATATCGAAATCTTATCCGCAATTAGCTTGTATATTCCTTACTTTGTGGAGTACCCGCACCCATTAACCTGGTTTCAAATGAACAGAAGATTTTTTATCAAACAGACCTCAGCCGTCGCTTCGGGACTGGCAATACTCCCCAACATCCTGAAGGCTCAGGAAACCAACCCGGGACTTGTGTTCGACGCTATGGGAGAAATCCGTACCATTTACACCATGGATTTGGTCAACCAGATTCTGGCGAGCGGCACAAGGGCAATTGCTATTACGCTCACCGACCCTAAACTTTATGGCCACGAGTCATTTGATAAGCTGCTGGAGGACCTGGCTGACTACGATCGTTATTTTTATGAGCACCCCAGGCACTTCATAAAGGCGACACGGATTGCTGATGTTGATCGTGCTGTAGAGGAAAGAAAGCTCGCTGTGTTTTACCTGATCCAGAGTTCCGAGCCGATTGAGAAAGATCTGAAGCGATTGGATTTGCTATATAACCTCGGACTTCGAAGTGTTCAACTTACTTACAACTACAGGAATTTTGTTGGCGATGGATGTTATGAGCGTACAGATGCGGGTATTTCAAATTTTGGAGTGGAGCTTATTGAGAGGTTGAATGCCAAGGGAATGCTGATTGATTTATCGCATGCCGGAATGAAGACCATGGCCGAGGCAATCAGCACGTCAAAGAAGCCCGTAATTATTTCGCACTCCACCTGCAGGACCTTGTATACGCATCCACGTAATACGACAGATGAGAATTTGCGGTTATTGGCAAGCCGGGGAGGTGTGATTGGGATGTGTCAAATGCGCACTTTTATGACGAAAGAGAAAACGAATAACCTGGAGGTATATTTTGATCACATCGACCATGCTGTTAAGGTAGCAGGAAT
>JAYUHI010000283.1:0-1756 GCA_043767095.1 Bacteroidota bacterium | reverse complement strand
CTTACTATTAACTACTGAAGCTGTTGTTTCTGAGATTGCAGAAGAGAGAGAAGCACCTTCTATGCCCCAAGGCGGTGGCATGGGCGGAATGATGTAATCTTTCTCAAATTAATAATGAAAGCCCTGCCAATTTGGTGGGGCTTTTTTATGCTTAGAAAGAGATTCTGTATTCTTGATTCTGGTAAGCCTCACAAGAATCCTGTATTCAGAAACCAGCATCAAGAATCCAGTTTTATTCGAGTTTTTTTATACTTTAGCATTATGAATTCTTTACATACTTATGGTCATTCACAACTCATTTGCTGACTTTGTTCTTTTCCTTTACGTGCATATGGCCCACGCAGATGGTGATTTCCACGAAACGGAACTAAATCTGGTCCGTGAGAAAATGACTAAGCTTTACGACTCACAAGAAATAAATCTGGATTTGAAATTGAAAGAAGCAATAGACCAATACATTAGATTTGAGAAAAGTGATTTGAATAAGTTGTTTCACGATACATTTGATCATTTTAAAACCGTAAAATTTGCGCAGAAATACAAAGTATATACCGACCTGTATGATATCATAAAGGCAGATGGAAAAATTGTAGATGCGGAAACCAAAGCTTTAAAAGAATTGAAAGAAATTATTGACATCAATTCGGAAGTAAGTCATTAAGAACACGAGCCACTAACCATTATGTTTATCCACAAATCCTTCGCTGACTTCGTTTTGTTTTTGTATGTCCACATGGCTCATGCCGATGGAGAGTTTCATTCTTTGGAGAAAGGTGTCGTATTGAACAAAATGGCGAAAATATTCCCGAAAGAAAGCGACTATGAAAAGAAATTTGATGAGGCAGTAAGCCAGTACAGAAGTATTGATCAAAGCCAGGTGACTTCTATCATCCGCGACTCATTCAGGCATTTTGATCAGGTGAAGTTCCAGCAGAAATATAAAGTTTATACAGATATGTATGACATCATTAATGCGGATGGGAAAGTAGACGAATCGGAAACACGGGCCTTGGATGAACTAAAACAGATTATTGATCTTGGAGCGGAAAAGGGGTAAATAAAATCAGGCAACCAGCTTCAACCCCAAATTGGTAAGTAAGAATGAGACCGTAGACTAACCTGAATTTACTTCCTAAATCAATGTATTAATTCCCAAATCCAAATTGTCAATCATTTCGGTTCTGCCCCGCTGAGTTTTTACGAAGTTCTCTTATTACCGATCCGATATAGCATGGTTGCCATTGCTGCAAAGAACAGAACTCCCAGAATAGCATATCCATTCGCTCCTAAGAGATTTGTTAACCCGTGCTCAGCGCTAATATCTTTTAGCCTGGTGAATACATTATAATTAACTGAGAGTAGTGCGACAACAACCCCAGCCAATGCTCCACCCGCAATCAATCCTGTTGCAAAAAGACTTCCTCGACCCAGATCCTCATCTTGTTTTGCTTCTCCTCTTTTCTCAGTCTTCCAATCGATCAATCCTTTTACAGCACCTCCAATAAAAATTGGTAACGTGGTGGACAACGGAAGGTATAATCCAATTGCAAACGCCAATGCTTTTATACCACATAGCTCAATCATGATGGCAATAAAAACACCAACGATTACGTATTGCCAATCCAAATTGAATGATAAAATGCCCTTTGCCAACGTAGCCATCAACGTAGCCTGAGGAGCAGGGTAACGCTCACTTCCAATAGCGTGGGTTATGCCCTGCGCAGCCATATCTGCCGTTGGCGTATCCAACACTTTT
>JAYUHI010000282.1:0-23229 GCA_043767095.1 Bacteroidota bacterium | reverse complement strand
TTGACCGGACTCAATTCTCTTTGCTTTAAATTCCTGGGCTTGCAGCAAATCGGCTAGAGAAATAGTAGCTAATAGTATGAGTATTGATTTTAGCATGGAGAAAGGTAAAAAAATTAAACTTAAATTCATAGGATAAACCCTCCCCTAAAGGATTGGGTGAACAATAACTGTTCGCTAATCCAATATTTGATAATAGGTGTTTAATACCCCGTGCTCATCAGTTTCAGCAAACTCTCTTTGTTGTAACTGGCCGGCAATGGATTCTTCAGCACCGGATCATACACTTTTAAATAGTTTGCCCAGAGTTTCATTTCCTGTTCGGAGAGCATCCGCCTTTTGGCAACGGCAGTCAGGAAGTCATAACCAAACCATGCACCTTCGTTGGCTCCCGGAAACCAGTTGAACCGGTTCAGGTAGAGAGCAATCTTCAACGGCATGTCGCCCTTGAGTTGGATGAGTCTTTTTTTATAATACTCGGCAATGAACTTGAGCGAGGCATCGGCAATTTCTTTGTGCTTGGCGCTGCCAGGCTCAAAAAATAATTCCAGGTAACGCAGCGCTTTTCGGTGGTAGGTCAGATAAAGTTCGTTCACCACGGGTGTGCAAATGGAGTTGCCCTTCTTCAACACGCCCATTAATCTGTCCATTTCTTCGAGGCGCACCTCTTTATCATAGAAATAATTTTCCTCCGGCTTCCAGTTGGTAATGTTCACATCAATCAGGTGGTATAAACTGAATGCATCGAGCGAGAGGTTGCCATCTACGTTGCCAAGGATATTTTTATTGCCTTTCAGAAAGCCTTGCTTCAGCAAATAGTAATAAACTCCTTTCGGTGCCTTGCCGTAATTTGGTTTGCTATAATTTCTTGGAGTGAAGCCGGTGCGAGGCAGGGTATTATCAAAAGTGAGCAGAAGTGAATCAGGGTTTCCATTTGCGCCTGCCGCACTGTCGAGTTTGGCCTTGAAAGTAGCCGAGTCTAGTTTATTGGGTTTGCGTGTTTGGTCGGTACCCGTAAGAGATTTGCGACCGGTGATACAATCGGCTTGGATGCCCCGTTCATTCGCCATCTCATAGAGAAATGCATACTGGTTAAGAGTCAAGCCCATGTATTCTTGCTTTTCCGGATAGCGCGCCTTGCATAAAAAGTTGATGTCAAGAATTCCAAGACTGATCATCCGGTAAGAGAACGCCTGAAAGTCGGCTTGCATTTTAAGGTATTTGCCGAGATCGGTCTTGGAAGCATTGTCGGCTAAACGCACCAAACTTTCCTGAGCTCGTGAGAACCACGGTTCAAGTTCGAGTGATGTCCATTTTTCCTCCCATCCCGCTTTGTCCTCCGGCCCGAATTTGTCCTCGGTAAACTGTTTAATGATGTGAAGACCCAGGTACGTGTATTTGTTATCCGTGTAATCGCCCAGTAAAACAGAATCAACCTCTTCGCTGCTCAGTACATTATTCATGTGCTGATCGAACAAATAAGCAATGGCCCCCATAATCTGCGGTTCCAGTTCTTTGTTCGGTTGTTTGGCGGTAAGAAAACTTCTAAGCCAGGCGTTCAATGATTTCTGAAGGGTAACAAACTGATCATCGGCTGTAAGTATCTTGGCCATAGTAAGGTTGAGCGATGCCTTGCGTTGGGTTTTTAAAATCGGCTCAAGCCCTTTGCGCAGTTTTTCATTATTGTTGACTTCGTTCTGAATCTTTTCATTCGAAAGGGTGTCGAGCCACGCATATGCTGACGCCTTGATTTGCTCTCGAAACTTTGGCCAATTGTCGAAAAGAAGAATAGTGTCTTTTTTAATAGAACTTTTGTTATAGCGTGAAAGGGCAGCGCTGATAACGCGCGCGCGGTCGCGTTGCAATTTTTTGTTCCTGGCCTGGTCGCCTTCCACGGAGGAGCCGCCTTCCATAATCGCGTTCAGTATTTCGAAACGGTTTTGCTCCAGGTAATCGATAACGGCTTTTATCTCCTGTGCTTTCGGCTGGGTGCTGTTCGATTCGAAAAAAATGTCGAAGGATTTCTTTACTGTCTCTCGCCTTCTCGCATTGTAAGGCTTGTAGGTGATTTTGTCGATGCCGTAACCCTGAAGTGCCCGCAGTTTGTAAAACCGCCCCGATGCATCTTCGCAGTCCCATGCGTCATACACGGGTAAGAACGAAAGGGAAATGGCGGGCAGGTAGTTAACGGTAAAGATTCCAATTCCTGAAACATTGGCTGTAAAATTCTTAGGCCACGTGGCAGGAGCGGGGAACCCGCCCAACCGGATATTCTGATTGATGAAGATGGGCGCGCTGCCTTTACCCGACATGAAACTGGTTTTTAAAACCGTGTAGTAAGACTGGCCCGTCAGTTTCGTTCTGAACCCCAGCGAAGTATCTTTTTGCAACGCATAATTATTTTCGATGGTTGCTGCCGCGCGGTTGCCGGTGTTTGCAAAATTAAGTTTGACTTTGGGGTTGGCAAACTTGGCTTTTTTTAGTCCGGGCGGGAGAGCCCCCAGGTTTGTACCTAAGATTTGAACACTGTCGTTTTGATAATGGAACTGCAGGCGCAACAGCGGACTCGGCTTTGATGTTACCGGAACCAGGAAAACATCGGGTTGGGGTGATTGAGATAATGCAAATTGCGAAACAAAAAGGATGAGAAGGGTAATAAAGGCCTTTAGGGTTTTAAACATTTTTGTGGCGAGATAAGCCTACAAAGTAGAAGTTTTTGTTGATTTTCAAGGAAGACAGGGTAAGGTTTTTTTGTAGCGAAATAACACCTCAATGCATTTGGGTGTACGACAGTTTTGTAATGGAAGGCCAAGGTTTCACAAAGGACACCAAGCCCGACAAAGGCCACAATGCCAGAGGCTTTGTGATCGCTGTGGTTCGTTGTGGGCTTCGTGACCCCTAATAGTTCACGATGTGTACCATACTTATTTTCCACAAATCCTTATTCTCATTTTATTGTCAACCGTTATGCCTTTCGATTCAGCCATTTGAAGATCATCGCACGCCTGTTTTTTTTGACCCAGCTTAAATTGAACTATGGCGCGATTGTAATAGGCAATGGAATAGTTATCATCGTAGGTAATGGCCACCGTATAATTTTCCAAAGCCTGTTGCCATTTTTCTTGTTTCATGAAATTGTTTCCCTGGACAAACCACGCTTTCGGCCACTCGGGATCGATTTGCAAGGCGGCTTCAAAATCGAGAAGGGCGCCATTCCAATCGTGGCGTTTTTCTTTGGCCAGCCCGCGATTGATAAAGAGATCCCCATCCTTTGGTTCCAGCGCAATGGCCGTGTCAAAATTTAAAATAGACTCCTGGTACCTGCCGCTTTCCAGTTGCAGCAAGGCCAGGGCTGAGTAGTGGTTGGGCGCTTTAGCATTTGCGCGTTTGGCCTCCATCAGAAACTTTTCTGCCTCAGCAAAATTGCCTTCCTTTCTTTTTATAGCTGCCAGATTGTTTTTGGATACGGCATGATCAGGGTCGAGAATCAGTGCCTGGTAAAAATCCTGAACCGCTTTTTCATTGTTCCCCGATTTTAACCAGGCCAGGCCGCGATGAGCAAAATAATCCGGTGCCTTCGAATTCACAGCAATGGCCGAATCGAAATACAAAATACTTTTGGAGATTTCCCCTGCTTCTGTTTCAATCAGCCCGAGATAGTTGTAAACAAGATCGTGAATTCCGCTCTGCGCTGTGAAAATTTTATCAACACTCTCATTATTTGACTGCCGGAAGTAAACCGTGTTGGTTTCGGTATTTTTAATCGTGAGGAGTTTGCGGAAATCACTTCTGGCCAAATCAAAACGCTTGAGTTTATAAGCCAGTACGCCCCGGTTTAAATAGGCTTCCGACATTTGTGGCATCAGTTCAACGGCAATGCTGTAATCCGTAAGGGCTTGGGTGGGATAATTTAACTTTTCTTTTACCTCGCCCCGGAGCATGTAGGCTTCGACCAAAGCTGGTTGCGCATTCAAACATTGATTCAAATAATCTAACGCCTCATTCCATTTTCCCTCACTATTTTTTTGCTGGGCGATGGTCAATAATTTTTCACCGGAATTGGTTTGTGCCTGAAGGTTTATGCCAACGAATAAAATGAAGACTACAAGTCTCATGAAGTAAAGTTAGCATGAAATGAGGAGTGTGCTGCACGAGACCTCACAGGTGGTGCATCTCAAATTGCCGCGCCTAACATTCGACCCCTCTGGGGTGGTTCAGCATTATGATTCGCCCTCTACAAACATAGGACTCCGCTGGAGTCCTTTCCTCTTGATAATCCCGATAGGGATTAAATCTTTGTAGATCGAATTACCACGATAAACCGACCCTGTAGGGGTCGAATGTTTTTGTCAAACGCGACAATTTGAAATACAACCTAATGGAAAGAGTTGACAATTTCCTCTGACAAATACTTATTTTAGAGTCCTAAATTCATTTCTTATGAACTATTGGCTTGTAAAAACAGAACCCGAAACTTATTCGTGGGATAATCTTGTTAAAGATAAAAAGGGAGTGTGGGATGGCGTTCGCAATTTCCAGGCGCGGAGTAACTTGAAGGCCATGAAAAAAGGCGATCAGGTTTTTATATATCACACGGGCGAAGAGAAGGCCATTGTTGGCATTGCCCAGGTGGTGAAGGAAGGATATCCGGAGCCAAAAGATGCTGCCTGGGTTGCTATTGATCTTTCGGCCGAAAAGAAATTAAAAAGTCCAATAAGTCTGGCCCAGGTTAAAGCCGATAAAAAATTAGCCGGTATGGTATTGGTGAGGGCGAGCAGGCTTTCTGTTCAGCAGGTGAAAGAGGAAGAGTTTAATTACATTGTTTCGATGAGCAATAAGTAAAAGTTAAATGCGGTTCTTGTTCTACATTTTTGTGATGGTGGTGTCGTGTGGGCCCGGTATAGCCCAGGTGATGCAGCCCGCGCGCTGGGAGCAGGAGTTGAAATTTTCGGACGAGTCTTACTCTGTAATTTCACTGAAGGAAGAGGGCGTGGCTTTAGTAAGAGATTTAGACAAATACCAAAACGGAAAAAAAATTTGGGAACTTATTATTCTTGATTCAGCCCTCAATCAAAATTGGTCTGTTGAATTGGAATTGCATGACGAGTTGCGCTTCACGGGTTACGAGCACATCCCCGGAAAAGTAAACCTCATGTTCAGGCGAAACGAAACCGATATGCTTCGTGCGGAAATGCTGATGATAGACTTAGAAACCAGCACCATCCAGCATTCCAAAACCGAAATGAAGCTGCAATTCCGGTTAACCTTTTATACGGTGGTGGATGGCAATTGTGTTTTTGGCGGCTACGTGGGCACCGAACCGGTTTTACTGATCTACGATCCTGTGAAAGACCAAAACTTTATTGTTCCGGGCTTCTTCCTCACCGATACCGAACTGCTTGATGTGAGGCCCAACAAAAATAACACATTCAATATCCTGCTTTCTCAGCGCAAGCATGGCGGAAAAAAAATAATCTTCCGCACCTTCGATAAACAAGGTAATATTCTGGTGGAAGACGAAATTCCCATTGAGGAGGAGAAGACCATTCTAAGTGGCGTATCCAGTGTGTTAGAACATGATGAAGTGCTGATAGCGGGCGCGTTTACGTTCAACCAAAACAAACAAGCCTCTGGAATTTTCAGTTGCATGATCGATCCCTTTTCTGAGCAGCCTGTTCAATACACAGAGTTTCATCAGCTCAGGCATTTCCTGGATTATTTATCGGATAAAAAGGCGAATAAAATCCGGGAGAAAGCTACGCAGCGTGTAAATTATGGAAAACAGCCTGAGTTCAAAACGCATGTGGGCATTCACCGGATTGAAGAATTTAAAGGAGGCTTTGCCCTTTTTGGGGAGTCGTATTTTCTTTCTTCGGGAAGTTCAGCCAATACATTCAATAATCCATATTATAATCAAACCCAGGCCTATAGCAATCCTTATTCGTACACCCCATTCTCGAACCGGTATTATAACAACCCCTACTTATATCCACCCACGGCAACTTCAGAAGAAATGCGCATGATGGAGGGCTTTGCCATTGGGTTCGACTTTACGGGCAAGCGCTTGTGGGATTATTCCATTCCTATGAGTGAGTATAAAGTGGCAGGCCGCGACCAGGTTTCAGATTTCACTGTAGTGAATGGCGTCCCAAATTTTTTCTATAAGTCGGAAAACGAACTTAAGTTTTCCAACCACAGCACCGATACCTTGCCAATAACCAAGGCGCAGCCAATACCTATTAAACTGAATGATGAATTTGAAGAGTCTAAATCAAACGATGAATCGGAAGGTAATGTGAGGCATTGGTTCGGCCCCAACTTTTATGTATGGGGCGTGCAAACGGTTAAGGATTTAAAGCGCAGAACTATCGACCCAACCAGGCGGGTATTCTACATCAATAAAATTCGCGTTGATTAAGTTTTACCTTTTTTTAATTCTCTGTGCTTTCGCTGCGGAGGCCCAGGTTGTTCAAACAGCACGGTTTGAAATGGAGGTAAATGATCCGGTTGCCGAATTTAAAGTATTGACCTGGCAGGAAAACGGAATCATTTTCTATAATCGGATTGAGCAGCCAAAAGAGGATATCCTGGTGTTCACCAAACTGGATTCTTCGCTGCGTGAGCAATGGACCAGTTCCATTAAAGTCTCCAAACACCTCAGTTTAATTTTTTCGAAAGGCCGGGGAAATAATGCCTACTTTTTATTCAAACCCAAAAATGCCTATGGCGACTTTCAATTGTTTTCGATCAGTGCCGACTCAACCGCAAGGGTGGTGTACACTATAAAAAATATAATTCCTTTCAACCCCACGTTGTTCGAGGTGGGCAATAAAACTCTGGTGATAGCCGGGTATTATAATTACCGCCCCGTGGCCATTCACTTTTCAATGGTGACGGGCCAAAGCAAACTACTCCCTGGTTTTTTTAATGACCCTGGCGAATTAAATCAATTGGTACTTAACCCTGATGAAAGCATTGATGTGGTTATCAACATGCGGAACACCGAACGAAAGCGGAGTTTGTGGATCATGAATTTTTCTTCGGATGGCACAGCCATCAAAAACACAATCCTTAATCCTGCATCCGGCAGGAATTTAATTTTCGGACGCATGGTAAAATCAAGTGGTGACTCTTCCATAATAGCAGGGGTTTACGGAAGAAACCTGGAGATGTCGCGCGGGGTGTTTGTGGCCAGTGTCAATGCCGCTGGCGAATACACCGTTCGCTATTACAATTTTGCCGATCTGAAAAATTTCTTCAAATACCATAGAGTAGCCAGGCAGAACCGAATCAAGGAGCGGATTGAACGGAAGAAAATCAAAGGCAAGAAAGTGCGGTTCAATTACCGCATTACCGTTCATGAATTTATTCCATACCAGGATCACTATTTGTTGTTGGGCGAAGCTTTCTATCCTATCTATAAAAGTACCGGTTACTCCACCGGGCGGGCAGTGCCATATTATTATGGGCGCTATTACTCACCCGGAAGCTGGCAGCAACGCGATTTAACTTTCGATGGGTACCGGTATACACATGCGGTAACTATCGGCATTGCCAAAGATGGCCGCCTGATCTGGGATAATAGTTTTGAAATAAAAGATGTGAAAAGTTTTACACTCGATCAATACGTGCACTTGGTGCCAGGTAAAAACCTTAACCTGCTTTACTCCTTCGATAACAAGCTATATACAAAAATTATTCTGGGCACTGAAGTGATTGAAGGCAAAAGTGAAGACCAGATGAAAGGCAAGTATGATGGCGACAAAATCCGGGCGAATTCAACTACCAATCACCGGTTGGAGTATTGGTATGGTAACTATCTGCTCTCTTTTGGCATCCAGGAAATCCAGAACACCCAAACCCCTGATGTGGCTTTAAACCGGAAAGTATTTTTTGTAAGCAAGATTACGTTTGAAGAATAATATAGTTCACTTTGTATTCACCACAATGATTGGTCTATAATCGGTTGGACAGGAAGGTTTAGGCATAAAATACATTCTCCCAAATCAACATTCGGTTGTATCAAAATATATCCAGCCCTTTTTAAAAATCTATTCCATCCAACTTATCATAACCGTACTTTTGCCGCAACAATTTTTTATATGCGTCAAAAACTATTGAGTGAAGGAGCCAAGGAATTGAGTTACGAAATCCGGGAGATTGTAAAAAAAGCGGAACAATTGCGCGCCCTGGGTCTGCCAATCTATTGGGAAAACATTGGCGATCCCATTCAAAAGCATCACCGCCTGCCGGATTGGATTAAAAATATTGTGGCCGGGTTGGCCATGGAAAACGATGTGTACAGTTATTGCCCATCCAAAGGCGTGTTGGAAACCAGGGAGTTTCTTGCCCGTCAAACCAATGTTTTGGGGGGTGTTCAAATTGATGCCGAAGACATTTGTTTTTTCAATGGACTGGGCGATGCCATTGCTAAAGTCTATCAGTTCCTCGATCAGACCTCGCGCATCATTGGGCCATCGCCCGCATACTCAACACACTCCAGCGCGGAAGCGGCCCATGCCGGACATCAGCCGCTCACCTATAAACTTGACCCCGACAATAATTGGTATCCTGACCTGGACGATCTGTACAAGAAAGTGAAATACAATCCTAATGTGGTTGGCGTTCTTATCATCAACCCGGATAATCCCACCGGCATGGTGTATCCCTTGGAAACCTTAAAGCGAATCGTGGCGATCGCCCGTGAATTTAATTTGTTCCTCATTGCCGATGAGATTTATATCAATATCACCTACAACGGAACAAGAGCCTGGTCGCTGGCTGAAATTATTGATGATGTACCAGGCATCAGCATGAAAGGGATTTCCAAGGAACTGCCCTGGCCGGGCGCTCGTTGTGGCTGGGTGGAATATTATAACCGCGATAAGGACAATGACTTTAACCGGTTTTGCCAGGCCATTGATAACGCCAAGATGATTGAGGTATGTTCAACCAAACAACCTCAAGTTGCCTTACCCAAAATTTTAGGCGATCCGCGTTTCAAAACGTATCGCGATGAAACCAATCAGAATATAGGCAAGAGGAGCAAGGCCATTTCAAAAATACTCAGCTCGGTTCCTGAAGTAACGTTCAATGAAACGCATGGCGCTTTTTACAATACCATTATTTTTCGGTCCGGGGTTTTGAAATCACATCAACAATTAAAAATTGAAAATCCAGAGGCAAGGCGTTTGGTGGAGGAATGGGTGAACGAAGAAATTCCCCTCGACAAACGTTTTGTTTATTATTTGCTGGCCGGGAAGGGGGTTTGTGTGGTGCCTATTTCATCTTTCTGTTCTGACCTCCAGGGTTTCAGGATTACCCTGTTGGAAGAAGATGAAAAATTGATGATAAAGATTTTTGAAAGTGTGAGGGATGGAATTATGGAGTATTTGAGTTCTTAGTCAACTTTCACCGGTCGACTGTCGACAGTGGACTGTGGACTTCCTGTAATTATCTAACTTTGCCTCTGAATAAAACTCCCATGGCCTTCAGCTTATTCAAGAAATCCGATAAATCAGAAAAAAAAGAAGAACCGAAATCGGGCCAGCACTATTACGACCTCACGGTGAAGAACATTGTGCAGGAAACGAAAGATACCATCTCCGTTGTTTTTGAACAGCCACCCAACAAAATCAATTATAAAGCAGGTCAGTTCCTCACACTCATTGCCAACGTAAACGGGAAAGATGTGCGCAGGGCATACTCGTTGTGCTCATCGCCTTTTGTGGATGATGATTTGGTGGTTACGGTGAAACGGGTTGATGATGGCTTAATGTCGAACTGGTTGCCGGACAATCTTAAGGCCGGGCAAAAATTAAAGGTGATGGAACCGATGGGCCAGTTCACCACCGATTACTCCAAAGAAAATAAAAGGCACCTGGTTATGTTTGGCGGTGGCTCTGGCATTACGCCTATGATGTCTATCATTAAAAGTTCATTAACCCAGGAGCCTGAAAGCATTTGCTCGCTCATCTATTGCAACCGCGATATCGACAGCATTATTTTTAAGGATGAACTAAGCCGGCTGGAAACAAAATATGAAGGACGCCTTCATGTTATTCATGTGCTGGATAACGCACCTATGAACTGGCAAGGATATTCCGGGTTGCTGAACCGCGATATGCTGGTGAAGTTATTTGAACGCATCCCCGATTGGGGAATATCCAAAACAACATATCTGATGTGCGGCCCCGAAGGCATGATGAAGAACGTGGAGACCCTGCTGGCCGAACATAAAATTCCCGATGAGAAAGTCTTTAAGGAAAGTTTTGTTCAAGGCACCATTGATAAAGAGCAGAAGAAAGAGGCTGCACCATCCGTTGAAAGTAAAGCCCGTGAAGTCACTATTAAATACGATGGTCAGGAATATAAAATAATGGTTGAACCCACCAACACCATTTTGGCCACCGCCCTTGACCAGGGAATTGATTTACCGTACTCGTGCCAAAGCGGTCTTTGCACGGCTTGCCGCGGAAGGGCACTATCGGGCAAGGTGAAGTTGGATGAAGAAGAAGGACTTTCGCAATCGGAGCGTGACGAAGGTTATGTTCTCACTTGTGTGGGTCACCCGATTACCGATGATGTGGTGATTGAGATTGGGTGAGGAGTGCCTGGTCTGTATTCATTGTTCTAATTGTAATAATTTGAAGTTCGAATGAAGATTAACGAATTAAGAATAATGAAGTTCCCGACTTCCAAAATCTAAAATCATCATTCATCATTCTCAAATCAAATTTAAGATAGCCAAAACATGTCTCAAGAACTGATCCGCTGTCCGTGGGCAGGAAGCGATCCCATCTACCACGAATATCACGACAAAGAATGGGGCGTGCCATCGCATGACGACCGTCATTTATTTGAAATGCTTACGCTGGAAGGTGCGCAGGCTGGATTAAGTTGGATTACGATTTTAAAAAAACGGGCAGGCTACCGGAAGGCATTCGATAATTTTGATGTGCAGAAAGTCGCGAAGTATAATTCGCGGAAGGTAGAATCGCTCATGAAGAATGCTGGCATTGTGCGAAACCGGCTCAAGATTTTGTCTACTATTCAAAATGCCAAGATGTTCATCAAAGTGCAACAGGAGTTTGGTAGTTTTGATAAATACCTGTGGGGGTTTGTTGATGAGAAACCCACTGTAAATAATTGGAAAACAATGAAAGATTTTCCAGCGAAATCAAAGGAGAGTGATGTTCTCAGCAAAGATTTACTGAAGCGTGGATTCAAATTCGTGGGAAGCACCATTTGTTATGCGTACATGCAGGCCGTTGGGCTGGTGAACGATCACACCTTGAATTGTTTTCGGAAGAAACAAACCACTTAGGGAGTTGGAGAGTAAGAAGAACAACGACAAAGAGCAAATGAACTTGTTCGAGTAAAACCCTCGGAAAATCATGGCCTTCAGTCCTCACCCCCGACCCCTCTCCAAATGGAGAGGGGAGCCAGCGCACACACCCCCTCTCCACCTTGGAGAGGGGGCAGGGGGGTGAGGAGAGAGAAAGAGCAAAAGAGCAAAAGAGAATGAGCAGGTAAAACCCAATCAAATCATCAATGAACCTGGAAGAAAAAGCCCAAGCAGTTGAACAAATTCTACTGGAGTTGGATGAAGAGATAAAACAGTTTCGATCGTGGTCTTCGTTGGGGTGTAAATTTGGCTGCGGCAAATGTTGCTTCAAGCCCGATATAGAGGCTACACCTCTTGAGTTTTTGCCATTCGCTATGTATCTCAATCAAATTGGAAAAGCAGAGGAGTGGCTGGAAAGGATTGATAAACTTGCCGATGATAAGATTTGTGCAATCCTCAACCCATCTCAACCCGGAGTTGGGCTTTGCTCGGAATATCCACACCGCGGATTGATTTGCCGGTTGTTTGGTTTTTCAGCCCGCACTAACAAGTATGATAAAAAGGAATTGGTAACTTGTTCCATCATAAAAACAGAACAGCAATTGAAATTTCATGAAGCGGAATTACAAATTAATTCAGGAGGCAAGGTTCCGGTCATGTCCGACTACTACATTAAACTTTACGATATTGACCCGTTTCTAGCGAATGAGTTCATGCCCATAAATCAGGCGATCAAAAAAGCTATTGAAATAGTGCTGCAATATTATTTGTATAAAGATGGGGAAGGAGTAGCTTGATCCAAATGTTTGAAATGTACCTTTACAGAGATTGGTCTTCCCTAGCGGTATCCAGGAAATTATCTATTTTTAAGTCAATAACTTTACCAAACTTTACCATATAATTATGAAGAACAGAGCATGGGCCATTTTACTTTTAGGATTGGTCATTACGTCTTGTACAGAAAAGCAAACCAAATTTTTGGAACTAAATGAAATAACCCAGGAGCAAGACAGCCTTGTCATTTTTTACTTACGTGATTTAGTAGAATGGCCCGGTGACCGTATTGATGCCTCTGTAACTCCAAAAATTGAGAAGATTCATATCAAGTTCACTCTTGATCCCAGCACAGATGATGATAGCAAGAAAATATTTATTGCCGATTTAAAGACAGCACTCCAAAAGATTGAAACCATCAAGTCGGTATCAAACATAAAGTCCGTGTCTTTTGACATAGGCGAACAAATTTTTGTTACGCAAAGCGAAGTGGACTCTTTGGGTGGAGACTACTATAAAATAGCTGAGTTGAATCTTCAAAGGGCGTGGACAGAGTTAAGTCCACAGCTCAAAAAACTCTTTCCGGAAGCAACGTTTTACGCATACAATTGGGGGTGGTAATTAAATCTCGAACAGGGCCATACTTTATCTGGCGGTGCATGGCATAGCCACAACTATGCATTTATTTTTCTCAAGATTCCAGAAGTTCCTAAAACTAATGTCTTTGATCCGGACTCAAAAAGAACCTCTGCCATTTTATCTTTTGCAATTTTTCTTACTGTCTTTATCTCGCCTTTACCATAATTCATATGAAAAAGGAAATCGCCTACCTTTAATTTTTCAATTTCAACATCCGTAATGGGGTTGCCAACAAAGCCTGGAAGAGGCGAAATAACAGGTAAGTGTTTTTCTTTTGGTGCAGCGGGTTCAACCGGTTCTGGTTCTACTGGTTCATCTTTCGATATCACATCCGTTTCAATCAATACAATTGGCGGCTGAGGTAATCGGCCAGGCCCAATCCCAAACCGACTGAGCAATGAATTTTTATCTCCTTTGCCGGCATAGATCTTTTCCATGGTTTCTCTTAACGTTTCAACTTCTTTTTGTACAGTATCGATTCTAAGAGACTCATCGTACTCTACCTCGCTGAATTCCTGAGTATCAGACATTATTTGTGTCTTCATATCTTTTATTAATATCAAGGGAAGATTAAGGGCTTGCCGGATAGCCATTCCATAAAGAGAATTTGAGTTATTCGAGCTCAGGTCGCAGATAGCTATATCGCTATCGGTAATATTTTTTATGATATCCAAAGCCTTGTCATTGGCAGCCGGATCATCCGCCCGGGTTGGCCAAAACCCCGCCATCCTGCAAGCAGGTGCAACTATATAGTCATAAACTCTTTTGAAGTGGCCTGGAGCATATCCAACCGGATCGCTTACCGGCATAATAATAATACATTTCTTTTCCATATCGTGCAGTTAAGGTTCTATCGCTAAAGTAACAAAAGTAATTTAGGAATAATTTATGAAAGCATAAAATGGTTAGTGGGAATCCTTCGGGTCGTCAGACGGCTCCAAGCCGTCAGACGACTGTAGGGGAGAGGGTTTAGTCGTCTGACCACTAGAAGTGGTCTGACGACTTTCCACGGAATTACTCAGGCAGTTTATTTCTTTACATTGCTATTTGTAAATTACTGACCTTTCAAACTATGGGCAGGCCTATTCTAATCTGTTTATTCTTGGTACTGAATTTTTTCACAGCCATAGCCCAGCGTTTGCCACAGGCCAACAAAATGGTTGTTGACTATGTACTTTCTGTAATGAACACGCAAGTGGGAACTGGAGAATGTACGGATCTCATCATGGGCGCACAATATCATATCAGGTCTGTTAAGACAAAAATCCCAAAGAAAAAACCGGTTAACCACTTACCGGGCGACATTATCACATTCAATGAAGTTTATTTAGACAATGGGTTAAGTTTCCCGCAGCATTATGCCATTATTCTTGAGGTGCAGGCTGAAAATGTTTTCGTTATTGCCCATCAAAACCATAATGGTAACAGATCGGTTTCGCAATTAACCGTTGACCTGAACCAAATCATTTCAGGTAAATATTTCATTCAAAGGCCTAAGTGAATGGCTAAAAAGAGATATGCCATTCATCAAATAATATGAAGACAGAGTTTAAGTCGACTGACCACTTGAAGTGGTCTGACGGCTTTCACTTTTTGCGGAGCCCAGCAACTTCTTGAATTAGGTTACAAAAGGCCTATCTTCTCCTCCTTCTCCTGATAAGCTTTGGACTTCTCTTGGTATGAATTACTCCCAGGATGAAAATTACATCAACTTCCAGGTAATAATATATTCTGTATGGAAACCTGTGCATCAGCGCTGCGCGAATTGAACTAAAACTAACTGGGTAGAGTTTGGGATTGCTCCTCAATGAGTTTAGGGCTGCTTCCAGACTGGAAAGAAATCGGTTGTCGAGGCCTTCCAATTCATTTCTATACCAAAGAGCAATTGTACGAATGTCTTCACTTGCCTGAGGTGTGAATTCGATTTTAAAATCAAGGCTCGAGGGCATAGGATTTCACCTCGTTCCATGAATAGGTTTTCTGTTGGCCACCTTTGAAATCATGAAAGCGTTTCAAGATTTCTTCTTTCTCAGCCTCGGGAATGGCAAGGCCATCGGGGTTCGTGTCCTCCGCAATGCTGTCCCAAATGGATTCCACAAGTGTTATGCGATCTTCCACACTAAGTTTCCGGATTTCTTTGATGTCTACCATGGGACTAAAGTTAGCGGTTTTTGAAAGCTGGTTCCCTCTTATGATTCAATGCCATCTAACAGTGAGATTTTTGTTGTCGGGGCGAAGCTAAGGAATTTGATCGAAACTGAGTGGGGAAGACAGGGATGATTTCGAAACGAAGACCCGCTAGGACAGAAGTCCGGATTGCAAATCCGGACGAGCTAGGAAGTCTTCGCAGCGACCCCGCGTATGTGATGAGGACACGCGGGGTCTCGAAACGAAGACCCCGCTAGGACGGAAAAAAACGCAGTCACTTTTTTAAAAAGATGTGGTTTTGTGGTAGATATTGAAGAAAGGCTTTCAAAGGATTACATTTTTTTTATTCGCAGACGGGCAGGGTTGTCGTAGGCACAAGTCTCGCGCTTGCCAACGCACAGGCCGGAAGCGCCATCTAAGCTAACCCTAAAACCAGATAGGGCTACAAATTCCTGACTTGCTTGAGGTTATAATATTTAAACCTGCGATAATATCTTCCTCCATACCCGATTCCTTACGCTTGCATAAATTCCCATGTCCCAACTGAAACTTGTGATTGTTTTAGTGGACACACCGGCTGCCATTTTGAAATAAAAATTCAATAAAGAGTCAGCATAAACTGTTTGGTAGGTTGGAAAGAAGTAAGAAGTCCGAGTTTTATCTCCTCCTGAGACTTGGGTTGTAAAAGTTGAATTCGTATAAAACACCAGCTTTGTCCTTTCCACGAATAATGAACCAACTTTAAATCCCATGCCGCAAACTCTTATATCAACATTATCCTTTCTGAACTGCTCATCTGTATAGCTTATCATTCCATTGGCATTTCCAAAAACAAGTTCAAGTTTATATTGAACTCCACTGATAAAATGAGACTCAGGTGGTCTTACCCATGAGTTGCCAACCTTCTTTTTTACTGTAACAGATTTGACTTTCAAATCTGTTACTAATTGGTTTAGTGCCATATTATTAAATAGATTTTTTCATCAGCAGGAGTTGCTACGTCTGCCCAATTCAATTTATTGGAGGTACAAATTTTAAATAAAAAAATAGAGAAAGTCAAAATTTGAAACATAAGGTTATAAACTCAGGGCAGCTTGGGGATTTTGCGCTGCAAAAAATGCTGGGTGAGTAGTTAATTAAGGTACAAGCCGGAAGACTTGCGCCATCTAGGGCGTCAGTTGCTAATAACGTATATGCATAAACTTCATCTTCAGGCTTGATTCCAATATTCTGAGCCAAAGTCTCATAAGTGAATCTTTGATGCTTTAATCCATTTTCCGTAATTTTTAAAATAAGATGGGCTTGTTCCTTTGATTCCATTTGGAAGAGTTTTCTTGTTGGTTAATTTTTGGCTTATCTGGTCTCAAAACGAAGAACGCTACCGGGACAAGGGGATTCTAAATTCTGTCAACTACAGAATCCATATCAACGAAAATTCCAACTGCTATTAATTCCTTACAGATTTTCATTTTCCAAAGTCCCGGCTTGTCGTAATTCTCATATAAAATACCATGCAAATCGGACGGAATTTCAATGTCACCCTTCCTAAGAATCCGAACTCTTTCCTTGCCAAGCCTTCCAATAAAGTATCCAATTTCCAAAATTACGTTTTGCCTAGCTCTTAAAGTTCCGTCATCTAATTTATCGTCTGGTGATAGTAGTGCGATTGCATAGTTTGAATTTGAGGACTCCTCAACAAGCTTGTCTATTATAGTTCTGCCTATATCTGCTTGTTCATGAAGCACAAGATTATTAACTCCAGCTCTTGTTAAGAGCAGCTGCACCTCCACCTTTATTTCATTATCATGGCCATGAATAATAAAGACAGTATTGCCTTCTACCTTTTGAACCTTACCTGTTTCAATCTCAGGATTAGCGTTAACAATATCTTGGAGCACTTTTTCAAAATATTCAAGAAACTGGCTATTGAAATTTTGAATTGCACCGTTGAAATCGCTCGTTGGCGAAAGATCTGCAGGTAAATTGTAACCCCGCTCTGGTTTACTCGCGACACCCCTGTATAAGCTATATATCAACGACTTTGCGTCTTCGAGTTTTGAAGGTAGGCTCCATTGTCCAAATGAAGTTTCATCTTGCCAATTCGTCCATCTCGCCCTTTCTTCCTCATACTTATTAAAGACGGGATTATCTTTGATCTCAGAGTCTAAATGTTCAAACAAATGAGCCACTTCACCACCAAAAGTATTCATGTTTGCACTCCCGATATTTCTAAGGAGAAAGGATAATAATTCTGGGTTCAACGCCATGATAGGGCAACAAATTGGTGTAGGCTAAATTTATAGAGTGATTTTTGGTTGACCAAGAGAATCGGGTAAAGTTTATTTAAACTCTAGTCTTAAAGGGTCTGCTTGCGCCTCACGTTGTTACCTACAGGGTCTAGAAACGAAGACCCATGGGGCGAAAATAAGCACTATTGGCTCTCGGTAACTCTGTCAATTAACCAAGTGAGGCAGTTATCAGCCAGTTTTTCTGAAGTCAAGGTTTTCTTGTCCTCTCTGTTGACCCACTTGTAATGGTTTTCCCTGTCCACATCAAAATCATATTCATCATTTGATAAAATTTTAGGGCCTTCGCCAGGTGCGTATGAAACATTGCGGTCGGTTGTATAATGACCAGTCCATTTTCTTACCGAGAGTGTGGACCCAAACAATGAATTGCTATACCTTGGGGTAAACTCGACACTAAAACTAAAACCCTTACACTTAACAATAAATGCCCTTTTTTGTTGAACCAAGTCCTCTTCAGTTCCAATATTTAATCCTTTATCGCGAAGCTTTTTAATTTTTTCGTTCAAGGGTGGCCACATATTCGCAACTTCCAATTTTGCGGCTTCTAGGCCAACAACAGATTCCAGAAATTTTTCTCTCTTTTTAAGAAACTCTGACTCGAGATTGTAATTGTCGACTTGCTGAAGTTTTCTTTCGAAATCAGAAAGCTCACTAACGGTATCATTTGATGAAATTGAATTTTCCAAATCTGTATGCAAGAGCTTCAAGCACTCAATGAAGCTTTGGTTTTCTTTTTGTTTGTTGACATTTGATTCAAAGTTGTAGGGAAGGTCAATTTCCTTATGAATAAAACCTTTGAGGTCATTTATGATATCTTTTTCAACAATTGGCAGTACTTTCTTTTTGAAGGCGGTCGCAAAACCAATTTCTTGATTTATCCATTGAGTGTTCATAGAGTTCCTCGTAATAACAGGGATGACAGCGGCAGCTTTTTCAATGCCTTCCGACACTTTTACCGCAAGTGGTTTTAATGCCTCTCTATTTGTAGCAATCACAACCGCTCTGAATTTTGGCACTCCCTTCAAATTCACGGACAATCAAATCAATCTTTTCAGAGTCTTTCGTTGAATAGCTAATAAAAATATCTTCCTTCATGTTTCGGAGTAAATTTGAAGGACTAAGATAGCAATTGCTTCCTTAGACTTTACGAGTTTCTCTCCGGCAAGGGATGGCAGCGGAAAGCCCACAGGCGTTGACATGTGTGATGGCGCTAGGAATTGCAGCGAACAGCCGGCCCGATGGCCTCAGCGCTGGCATGTGCGCAATCGGGGTGACGCATGGAAATCGTTATTAGCAAGACCAGCGTCAAGTCCAAACAACTAATAACCAGCAACCACCAACCAACTTCCTAACGCCCATTTGCCCCCTCGTTCTAAAACCTTAAATTTGCTGCGTTATTTGATTCTAGAGGAGCTTGAATAATGAATGTCGAAATCAAGAATCTGAAATCATAAATCTCAAATCTGAAATAGATGTACGGAGGCGGCACCATTTTCGAAACCATCAGCACCGATATTGCTACGGAAGACCCGGTGAAACTGCAACAGTTTGAAGCGCGCATTGCCCGGGGCGAAAAGATTGAACCATCGGACTGGATGCCGGCCCTCTACCGAAAGCAGCTCATCCGCATGATTGAGCAGCACGCGCACAGCGAGATTATTGGGGCGCTCCCAGAAGGTACTTGGATTACACGCGCACCTGGCTTCAAACGCAAGATGGCGCTCATGGCCAAGGTGCAAGATGAGGTGGGCCATGGGCAGTTGTTGTACAGCGCGGCAGAAACGCTCGGCAAAAGTCGTGAGCAGATGATTGAAGACTTGATCAATGGCAAAAGCAAATACAGCAACATCTTCAACTACCCAACTTTCACGTGGGGCGATTGTTGTTTTATATCGTGGCTGGTGGATGCTGGGGCGATTGTGAATCAGTTGGCCAACGCGAAAGGAAGTTACGGGCCGTATTGTCGTGCGTTGGATAGAATTTGTGCGGAGGAATCGTTTCACCTGAAGTATGGTCACCATTGCGTGATTTATCTGGCGAGCGGCACACCGGCACAACGCCAGATGTTTCAGGATGCGTTGAACCGTTGGTGGCCACCCATGATGCACTTCTTCGGGCCATCGGATAAAATTTCCGCCCACACCGAAACGCTGATGCGCTGGAAAGTGAAGATGGCTACCAACGATGATATGCGTAACCAGTTTCTCGATATGTATGTGCCCAAGATTTGGGAGTTGGGTTTCACTATTCCTGATTCGGCCTTAAAGAAAAATAAAGAGACGGGTAAGTGGGAATACACCGAGCCCGACTGGGAGGAATTCAAGCGGGTGATCAATGGCGATGGCCCTTGTAATGCTGAGAGGTTGGCCGTGAGAAGGATTGCCGAAGAGCGAGGCCGTTGGGTGCGCGAGGCTTTGAAGCCGAAGGATGCGAGTTACGTGATGCCCCTTGCATAATGCTTACATCGTTGTTAGTTGTTGGTTATTAGTTGTTCGACCTTTACGATACAATTACGAATAACCAACAACGAACAACCAACAACGAACAACCAACAACTAATTAAATGAACTCCCTTGATCCCCGAGTAAACCGCCTTCCTTCAATTGACAGAACAAATCCGTTGCAGCCTAAAACTCCGTTCGATCAACTCGGCACCTTCGAAGTATTTGTTCAACCCAAAGAAGGAAAACCCTTTCAGCATGAGGGCATCGTTCATGCTCCTGATTTGGAGATGGCCTTTATCCTGGCCAAGGAATCGCTTACCCGCAGGTTTCAATGTATTTCCATTTTTGTAACCGACACCCGAAACGTACTGGTCTCGGCTACCACCGAAGGAGATGTCAACGCTTACGACACTATTGAAGCTAACGCTTCCCTTCAGGTTAGGATGAAAACGGTCCCCCCTTCGGGGGCTAGGGGGCCGTTCGATATTTTTCACTTACCCAAGCGTGGCAAACAGCACGTGCATGTCGGCTCAGTAGATGCAGGCGATGCCGAGGAAGCTTTCATGGAAGCGAAGAAAAAATTTGGAAGCGTTAAAGTATATAATGTTTGGGCCGTACCCACGGAGAAAATCCGGTTCACTACCCCGGAAGAAAAAGATTTATGGAAAACCCTGCCCGATAAAAAATTCCGCGATGCAGCGGAGTATAAAGGCGGGGAGAAGTTGAAAGAGTTTTTGGAAAGAAGTAAATAATTCAGTCAACAGTCCACGGTCGACTGTCGACTGTGGTCTGTGGACTTAACAAAGAAAATGGAACCGCTAAAAGAACTACTCTACAAAATCGCAGATGACCAGTTAATCCTCGGTCATCGTAATTCAGAATGGACGGGTTTTGGTCCGCTGCTGGAAGAAGACATTGCTTTCTCCAGCATGGCGCAGGATAAAGTGGGACATAGTTTGGCCATCTACAACTTGCTGCACCAAATGGGCGAGCCTGATCCCGATACGCTGGCCTTCACACGCAACGCTAAAGAATTTAAGAATTGTCAGTTAGTGGAATTGCCTAATGGAGAATATGATTTCAGCATCATCCGTCATTTTCTGTTTGATACAGCAGAGGCGTTGCGGTTTGAGAGGCTGGCTCAGTCCTCTTATCAGCCTTTGGCAGAGCTGGCGGCTAAAATCAAAGGTGAACTTCGCTACCACACCATGCACGCCAATTATTGGGTGAAGAAATTGGGGAATGCCACGGAAGAGAGCAAATCGAGAATGCAGCAATCACTCAATACTTTATTGCCCTATGCGTTGGGTATTTTTGAAAAGTCGGAGTTTGAAGCAGAGATCATCCTACAAAATATTTTTGCCGGTGAAGATGAACTGAAAGAAAAATGGAAAAACAGGGTGAAAGAAATTATTTCAGGAACAGAATTGTTTCTTTCAGACTGGACTACAATCAAACCCATTGAGGGTGGACGAAAAGGAATTCACACGGAACACCTCCAACCTTTACTTAACGAAATGGGAGAAGTTTTTAGAACCGACCCAACAACCCAATGGTAACGATCACAACCATACCAACAAAAGAAGAAGTGCTTCAATGGCTTGAGGCAGTGAAAGACCCGGAGATTCCGGTGCTATCGCTGGTGGATTTGGGTGTGATCACCAACATTGAAATATCCAACAACCAGGTAAGCGTTGAAATGACTCCCACTTTCGTGGGATGCCCTGCCCTTGACTTTATGAAAGAAGAAGTCATTCAGGTTATCCGCCAGCAAGGAATAGAAAATGTTTCTGTGACTATAAGTTTCAAAAAGCCGTGGAGCTCTGACATGATCAGCGAGAAGGGAAGAGCGGCCCTTAAAAAATTTGGATTGGCTCCCCCGCAATTGGCTGCCTTTATTACGGATATAGATTTGTTGGAACACGCCCAATGCCCCCGCTGCAACAGCACAAACACGGAAATTAAATCACCATTTGGTTCAACGCTGTGCCGGTCTATTCATTATTGCCTGGATTGCAAGGAGGCCTTTGAGCAGTTTAAACCCATCTAATCAGTCGTCAGACCACTTCGAGTGGTCAGACGACTTTTCACCTATATTTTTTCTATTAGTTTCGCAACTTTAATTTCCCAATCCGTGGTCTGTGTCTTCACAGACCATTACGTTGTTTCGGTCTGTGGGGACACGAGACCGATGCATTAGTCTAATTGTTTTTCCATTAGTTTCGCACCTTAATCTTTATATCAGGCATGAGTCCATCCACTATTCTAATAATCATTGTAAGCATCACCATCATCAGTTTTGCCTTCGAGCAAATTTTGGAGCTAATCAACATGCGCCACCAGCGGAAGGATATTCCCGAAGAGGTCTCTGGTTTTTATAATCAGGAAAAATATCTTAGGTCCCTCGATTATCACCGCGATCACACCCGGTTTTCATTCTTATCATCGGGTTTTAGTTTCGTACTTTCTCTTCTCATGCTATTGCTTGGCGGATTTGGGTGGATTGATTCGTTGCTGAGGCCTGGCATTGAAAACCAAATCCTGTTGTCTCTTGCTTTCTTTGCCGTGATTGGAGTGGCTTCCGATTTTCTTTCACTTCCATTCCAATGGTACAGCACTTTTGTTATCGAAGAGAAATATGGCTTCAATAAAACCACCATCAAAACTTTCATAACCGACAAATTGAAAGGCTATGCATTAGGTGCCATCATTGGAGGCGGATTGTTTACGTTATTCATGTACATGCTTCAATGGCTGGGACAAAGCTTCTGGATATGGTTTGCCGTTTTCGCCTCCGGTTTCATTCTGCTGGTCAATATGTTTTACACGTCACTCTTTCTTCCATTGTTCAATAAGTTAACTCCGCTTGCCGATGGCGAGCTGAAAGATGCCATCCGGTCATTCGCGCAAAAGGTGAACTTTCCCCTCGACAGTATTTTTGTAATTGATGGCTCGAAACGATCATCGAAAGCCAATGCCTTTTTCTCCGGTCTTGGAAAAAAGAAAAAGATTGTACTGTATGATACATTGATTACCAATCACACCACAGATGAACTGGTTGCGGTGCTCGCTCATGAGGTAGGGCATTTCAAGAAGAAGCACATTGTGTGGGGATATGTGCTGTCTGTGCTTCAGGTTTTCTTTACGTTGTGGATACTTTCCTTGATGATTCTTAATGAAAAATTATCACTGGCTCTTGGCGGAACTCAATTAGCCGTTCACCTTAACCTGATTGTCTTTGGAATTTTATTTTCACCCATCTCCGGCATCACCGGATTGCTGATGGCCATGCTCAGCCGTAAAAATGAATTTGAGGCCGATGCTTATGCACGAATTAATTTCAATGGAAAGGCTTTAGCCGATGCGCTCAAAAAACTTTCGGTGGATACCTTGAGTAATTTGTTTCCTCACCCGGTTTATGTATTCTTTCACTACTCGCATCCTCCGTTGTTAAAGCGATTAGCCGCGCTCAGGGGCTGACTAAAAAGGTGGAATCAGGTGTCAGCCTGAGCCAGTCGAAGGCTAATGTAAACCCAGAGAGAGGTTTCGACAAGCTCAACCTGACAAGCAA
>JAYUHI010000281.1:0-4268 GCA_043767095.1 Bacteroidota bacterium | reverse complement strand
AGACAGAAGCATTGATGATGGGCAAATCTGAAGAAGAGGTAGTTGCCGAATTGACAAAGGCAGGGATGACCAAAGAACAAATTGAACTACACAAACCCTTTCGGGTGTTTGCTGGCAACAAACCAACTAACTCTATACTTTTTAAAATGCTTACGCCCCGAACATTGGGAACCCTCATTGCCATGTATGAGCACAAGATATTTGTTCAGGGAGTGATTTGGAATGTCTACAGCTTTGATCAATGGGGTGTTGAACTTGGAAAGGTTTTGGCAAAGAAGATTCTTCCTGAACTTGAATCAGAGGTCGAAATAAGTTCACACGACTCATCTACAAACGGCCTGATCAACTATTTCAAACGATTGAAAAAAGGTTAAGCAAAGGAAGTATTGTAAACCAGCCCTTATACCTTATTTTTGACCGTTTTACCTATTAAATGAGCCATACTATTTCGAAAATTGGTGTGTTCACCTCCGGAGGGGATGCGCCAGGAATGAATGCTGCTATCCGTGCAACCATACGCGCAGCCATTTACTATAACAAAGAAGTCTATGGCATCATGCGAGGCTACGAGGGCATGATTGACAACGAGATTGTCAAACTTGGCGCCAGGTCCGTAAGCAATATTCTTCAACGAGGTGGAACGATATTAAAGACCGCTCGCAGCGAAATGTTTCGAACCAAAGAAGGTCGCGAAAAGGCTTTCCAGAATCTAAAGAAGACAGGTATTGATGCACTGGTCGCTATTGGAGGTGACGGAACGTTTACAGGTCTTCACAAATTCTATGAAGAGTTTAACATCCCCTCCATCTGCATCCCCGGAACAATAGACAATGACATAGCAGGCACAGATTACACCATTGGCTTTGATACCGCAACCAACACTGCTGTAGAAGCCATCGATAGAATCCGCGATACAGCACTTTCTCACAACCGACTTTTTTTTATTGAGGTGATGGGTCGCAACAGTGGCTACATTGCTATTAACAGTGGCATTGCCGGAGGAGCGGTAGCTGTAATTATCCCAGAAGAAGTTACTTCTTTTGATGATCTGTATTCTTTGCTTGAACAAGGTGGCAAGACCAATAAGAAATCCAGTCTGGTAGTAATAGCCGAAGGATCAAAGATTGGTGGTGCCAATGAATTGGCGAAAATGGTAGCGGAGCGTTCCAATTACTTCGACATCAAAGTAACTATTCTTGGGCACCTTCAACGAGGTGGAGCTCCCACTTATTTTGATCGTGTGCTTGCCAGCAAAATGGGCGTTGCCGCCATTGAAGGTTTAATCGCTGGCAAGAGTGATGCGATGGTAGGCATCCGGGATAATAAGATGGTGTACAACGACTTTAATACGATCATGACACAGCATCACGAAATTGATGCCGAAGCTTTACGCATCTCAAAAATTCTTTCCATTTAATAATCGGAAAAATGAAAGACCTAACCGTAGGGATTGATATTGGAGGAACAAACACGAAGTATGGAATCGTTGACCGCGAAGGAAACGTTCTTCATCAGGGAAATATTCCAACTACTGATTTTGTTGATTTTCAGGACTACTTTGATTCTATGGCCGATGCTTTGCGCGAAGCTACAGCCTTGCTACCCGGAAACCACCGGCTTGTAGGTATAGGTGTGGGTGCAGCCAATGGAAACTATTACACCGGCACGATCGAGAAAGCAACCAACCTAAAATGGAAAGGTGTTCTTCCCCTTGCCAAAATGTTTAAAGATGAATTGGGTATTCCCTGCATCTTAACCAACGATGCCAATGCTGCGGCAGTTGGGGAAATGATTTATGGCAATGCAAAAGGGATGAAGAACTTTATCGTCATCACACTTGGCACCGGCTTGGGAAGTGGATTTGTTTGCAATGGACATTTATTGAACGGACATCATGGAATAGCCGGTGAAGTTGGACATACTTCTGTAAATCCGGCAGGCCGGTATTGCAATTGCGGCAAACGTGGTTGCTTAGAAACATACGCATCTGCAACAGGAATTAAAAGAACGGTTTACAAACTGCTGGCCGATCATCTTGAGCCAAGTGAGCTGAGAGGAATTGCCTTTGAAGATTTGAATACTAAAACGATTACAGAGGCTGCCCTGCGGGGAGATATTGTTGCCAAAGAATGTTTTGAATATACAGGGCGCATACTTGGAATGAAACTGGCGGAGACAGTTGTTCACACCGACCCCGAAGCGATATTTTTATTTGGTGGTTTAGCGATGGCCGGTGATTTGATTTTTAAACCCACCATCCGCCACATGGAAGAAAACCTGATGCCACTCTTTAGAGGAAAAATAAAAGTGCTACCATCAGCCCTTCAAAACCAGGCAGCACCTATTCTCGGGGCAAGTAGTCTGGTGTGGGATCATTTGGATAAGTTGAAGGAAGCGTATGTGTAGGGAAAAAGGGATTGGGGATTAGGTATTGGGTAAGTATAAACTACTTCATCTTCATTTGAGCAAAATAAGGATGCTCTGGATTTACAATTAATTCTTGCCTAAGTGGATGTATTAAATTGAAGACCGCACGCGAGCCATACAGTCGCTCTTTGTTTTTTCTAGACTCGAAATACAGGGTTTGGAAAGATCCCTTCAAAAATGCATATCATACAGCTCTTTGACTTTTGATTTCACATTACTTTCATTCAAAATTTCAAAAGCAAAAGACAACGTGCTGCATGAAGTGCGGGTCTGCAAAAACTGTAACAGTAAACTTTGCATGTGGGTCAGCTGCATTTACTTTCATTTGATCTTGAACCCTATCTTGCGCATGGGTTCGGTCGGTCGGTGCAACAGTTCTTTCAGGTAGTCGAACACTATTTTAAAGTTTTCATCGTGCTTGCTTGTCTTCCTTTCCAACTTCTCCAACTTTAATAAAATATCCTTGTGGGTCAATAGCATCCCTCTAAGTTTTGTATAAATCCGCATGATCTGGATATTCACTTGGACGGCACGCTCACTGTTCAGAACACTTGACAACATTAACACCCCATGTTCGGTAAATGCAAAGGGTGCGTACCTTCTGCCACCCTTGCCTTTCTTTGAGATCGCAATTTGCGATCTCAAAGATTCCCATTCTTCCTTGGTCAGTTGGAACATAAAGTCCTAGGGGAACCTGTTCTCATTCCGTTTTACTTGTTCATTTAGCCTCCCAGTTTCCACCTGATAAAGTTCCGCCAAGTCAATATCCAACATAACTTTGTGGTTTCTGATCAGGTAGATTTTACTGATCATCACTTCATCGGGTACTTACTAAATTTTTCTTGTCTTTGCTCATGCAGTAAAAATAGTTAATGATTTATTTTAACCAAGGGCATGGAACTTGTTCCCCAAGACTTGCGCCAGATTGGGGATTATGAAATTTATACTTACCACTCATTTACTTTTTCATTTGCTCATTTACTCTTTGACCAGTAGTAGGCACAAGTCCCGCACATTCCCTCGCACCACCTAAGACTTGCGCCAGATTGTGGGTGCATTCTTTCCAATCAAAGGATGGCTCAAAAACTTCATGGAGTTTTCCCCTCTTTAATTCACGAGCGCTTACTCCCTGAGTTAATTCCTCCAATACTTTTATTTCTTTTGCCTCCATTAGCCGAGTGATTATTTCATACGCCATAAACCGCTTCCCATTGGCGATGATGGTGTTTATTGATTTTTTTGAGTTTGAAAAGGCGATGAGTACATGCAGGTGGTTGGGCATAACGACATAGACGACAATATGGTGGCCATTGCTTTTCAGATAGTCAAACCATTTATATAGGATATCATAGCCATTGGTTAATTCAAAAAGCGAAAGCCATTTATAGCAGGTGAAGGTGATGAAGTACACACCATCGTTATGCGGTATTTTTCTCTTAGTACTCATATTTATCACTCTATTTTTCTACTCTACTCTACTCCACTTTCTCTTTCTTCACAGCTCTCCGTACTATTCACTTTTCTGCTCCGTAGTACGCGGAGTCCCTGCTCCACTCCTCCCATCGCTAACGGAGACTCCGCTGCGAAGGAGGGTTACTCATTTATCCTTATATCCCTAACAACAGACCTGATATATTATGACTTTTTTCCTTGTTTTAGAATATACAATATAGGATATTGATTCTTCCCACAAAGTAAAGCCAAAACCGACTGAAGCTGGATTACTTTTAATTTGCCTCCACTCCCTTTCGGGTATTATACTATTGTATAGTTCCTCATATTTAGCACTTTCTTTTATTGCAGGTCTTACGAAATTCTTTAAATTGAAAAAATTGTCGAAT
>JAYUHI010000280.1:0-1761 GCA_043767095.1 Bacteroidota bacterium | reverse complement strand
TCTGTGCTTTGTATCCATAATAGATATCAGAATTAAATAAAGGTTGAATGAAACGAAGTTTGGTATCATGAAAATCATTGGGAAGGAATTGCTCATTTACATTGTTGATCTGTGGAAAGGAATTTGTACCCGTTAATTGATTGAGCGTGGAATACACCGGGTTTAACATATCGCCTACCGGAAACTGGATTCTCCTTCCCCCATCCGCCAGAGTATAAGCCGCATTGGCCGAAACCTGCGGAAAGAATAGCGACCTGGACTGGCTTAAACCGGAGAAACTTTTATCTAAGCTCAGTTGTTCGCGCTGAAGTTGAAGGTTGTTCTTTAATCCTTCGTTCAGGTAATTCTCCAGAATGCCTGATTGTGCAAATGTTTGACCCGATATCAGAACTGAAAACAGGAAGATGGACGTTTTTATATTCATCGTTAATAAAATTAACAGTGTTCAGTGAAACGCTAAAGTTTTTAGAGGTTGTCTATAATCTTAACAAATTGTTCGAAAGAATCACGAGTAATAGTGGGCTGGAGTTCATCCGGATAAATCCGTAACCTGTTCTGCAGTTCAAGGGAACAGAGCCCGTGAACGAAACTCCAGATGGTTAGCGAAAGAATCTGGGCGTCAAATTTTTTAAAGCGACCCTTGGTTTTGCATTCGGCTACTAAACCCTCCAGGAAACCATGTGCTTTTGTTCCCTCCACCCATTTGTCTTTGTTCAAATGGCAGTCCATCGGGGCCATAGTGATGAACATAATATCGTAATATTTAGGGTATTTTCGGGCAAAAGCCATGAATTTACGCCCAAGGGCGATTAGCCTGTTGAATGGATCTTTGATGGAAACAATCTCGGCCACATAGTCATTGAACACTTTAAAGGCTTCGGTGTGCAGGGCATAAAAAATTTCGTTCTTGTCTTTGAAATAGAGATAGATAGTGGCCGGACTGTACTCAATATCAAGGGCAATGTTGCGGATACTCACATCATCAAAACCTTTGTCCACAAATATCTTGTGTGCCGACTTGAGTATGCGGTCGCGCATGTCTTGCCGGTTGCGTGCTTTTCGTTCAATTACTCCCATAGTTTTAGCTTATACGGACAAAACTACTAAACGGTGTTCATTTTATGAACTATGTAATGATTTATTTTATATGGCACAGCGCTTTAATTCTTTGAACTGTGTTTTCAATCGAATTTCTAAGGGTTTAGAGTATCGACTTTGGTTGGTAGTAAAACTGTTTCATGGGAGAATTTAGGACTCAATTACCTAATTACGCCAATCTGGATTTAAAATCTGTTTCAATTCTTCTGTTAAATTCATAATTTCATTTTTCGTTTCCGTTTGAAATTCCGGATTAATGCCCAGGCCAATAAGGGATTAATCATTTCAGTTTATTGTAAGTCTGTTTCTTGATGTGAAGTTTGTCATTCGATAAGTTGGATTGATAAAGGTTACAACTATGAAAATAAGAGCGGCTGATGAAGGGAGAACGCTTAGGCTTCTGATTTCCAATAGCGTTTTAGCAATTTGCCTTCTGGTAATAACTTTTCATTCCTTTGCGCAGCCCACCATCGCCAATTTTTCTCCGGCCAGCGGTCCGGTTGGAACACCAGTCACCATCACCGGCACAAACTTTAGCACAACACCAGCCAATAACATTGTTTTCTTTGGAGCCACTCAGGCAACCGTAACCAATGCTTCTTCCAATTCCCTTGATGTTATTGTTCCTATGGGTGCCACCTATCAACCCATTTCCGTAAACGT
>JAYUHI010000279.1:0-10152 GCA_043767095.1 Bacteroidota bacterium | reverse complement strand
GTTGGTTTTTCTGCCGGCAGTTTCCAACCCGGAACCAGTGGCGGAGAGATGGTTCAGGCAAGCCGGAACGCACCAGCATCATTTTCCAGTCTGCAGGTAGATCAACCTACAAAAAAGGATGAAAAGTTTTCGCCTGGAACGAGTATGGCATTTATCCTTTCGGCAGGGAAGCGGGTTTTCAAGCGTTGGGTTGTGCAGGGAGGACTTAGTTACCTGAATCAAACATCGAATTCCAGCTCAAATATTGTATCGGTGGCTCCGGCTAATCAATTGGCAGAAATTAAAACATCGGGTTCATTTTCTCCTGAAGCCACCAATTCGGTTACCTACACAACGCCTAACGAAATAAACAGCACCTTTCAATTTATTTCAATTCCGGTTCAGGCAGGCTATATGTTGGTTGACAAAAAATTTGGTGTTCAGATTAATGGGGGAGTTTCACCCGATTTCTTTTGGAAAAGTTCCATCTACGATCAGTCCACCCAGGAAACAACTACCAGTTCAGTTGCAGGTTCAAATGAAACATTTAAAACGGTAAGTTTAGCAGGCCTCTGTGGAGTTGAAGTTAGTTACCGGTTTTCGAAGCACTACCGTGTTTCATTGGTTCCTGGCTTTCGTTACTCGTTTACTCCGATTTATAAAGAAAATACATTGGCTTCGGCAAAACCATTTGTTGCCGACATCGGTTTACGGTTCAGGTACGTGTTCGATAATTAATGTGTATGGAAGAGTCTATAGATTTCCGGCTTAAAAAAAGAATCATCAACTCCCTTTACGCGCTCAGCTTTCTTGGGGCATTGCTGCTGTTAAGCGTGTTATTAGAGAAGTTGTAGGTCAGCTTATTACGACAGCTTATCAATTTCCCCCGCCAGGGCCTCCCACTCGCTATTGGCCACGGTCAGGTCAGATTGGATGGACTCATATTCTTTTTGAGTTCCACTTAGCTTAGTGGCATTTTCATACAGACTGACATCGGCCATGAGAAGTTCCAATTCATCCAGACGCTTTTGCAGTTGAGTGATTCTCCCTTCAAGTGCACTCAGTTGTTTGTTGAGTTTGCTTAATTGATTCGAAGTTGCATCAGTTTTTTCAACCTTTTCTATTTTAGGTTTCTGAGCTGGCGCATGGGCAAGTTTCGGCTCTGCAACCACCGGTTGGATTACCTGCTGATTGTGTTTCCAGAAATCATATTCCTCGTATGTTCCAGGATATTCTTTAATCTGTTGGTTTTCGATGTACCAGATTTTATTGGCGATTTGGTTCACGAAGTGACGGTTGTGCGAGACCACCACGAATGTTCCCTGGTATTGCTGCAACGCCTGGATCAAAATGTTTTCCGAAATAAAATCCAAATGGTTGGTGGGTTCATCCAGCAATAAAAAGTTGGCCTCAGAGATTAAAGTTTTAGCCAGTGCCACCCGCGATTTCTCTCCACCCGACAGTACTTTAATTTTCTTAAAGGCATCGTCATCCGAAAACAAAAAGCATCCAAGCACATTGCGAAGCTCCCACTCTGTTTTGCCCGTGCCTTCCATCTTGAGCTCTTCCAGAATCTCGCTTTCGATATTTAACGCTTCCAACTGGTGCTGGGCATAGAATCCTTTGATCACATTGTGCCCTTCTTTCCGATGGCCCTCGATGGGTTCGGCCCCGGCCAAAATCCTCAGCAGGGTGGACTTTCCTTTTCCGTTCGCGCCAATCAGCGCAATTTTGTTGCCTCGTTCGATGGAGACGCTGGATTTTTTTAGGATGTGAAGATCTCCGTAGGATTTTGAAACATCATGCAGGTTAATAACGTGCCTGCCCGATTGCTGCTTGAAGGCAAACCTGAAATTCACAGAGGCGTTGTCGTCAATCACTTCTTCCACCTTGTCCATCTTATCCATCATCTTTATCCTCGACTGCACCTGGCGCGACTTGCTGGCCTTGTACCGGAAGCGTTCAATAAACCGCCCGGCTTGCCTGATCTTTTGTTGCTGGTTTTCAAAAGCGTTCTGTTGAATTTCTTCGCGTTGTTCTTTTTGTTCCAGGAAAAAAGTATAGTTGCCTTCGTAAGTCACCAACTGTTGTTGAGTAACTTCAATTGTTTTCTTTGCCACTGCATCAATGAACCGCCTGTCGTGTGAAACCACAATCACCGCTCCCGGGTAATCACGCAAATAATTTTCCACCCACTCGATAGATGGAAGGTCCAGGTGGTTGGTGGGTTCATCCAGCATGAGAAGCGATGGCTTCTCCAACAATAGTTTGGCGAGGATCACGCGCATGCGCCAGCCACCTGAAAACTCTTTGAGAGGACGATGCAAATCAGTGGTGGAAAAGCCAATTCCCTCCAGCACTTCCTCGGCTTTGGCCTGCATGGTGTAACCATCGAGGTGCTCAAACTTTTCCTGCAGCTTGGTGAGTTTATCCACGAGTGCATCGGAGTATTCTGCTTCGAGTTGGTGAAGCACTTTCTCTATTTGCCGTTGTGTATCGACCGCATCTTTAAAGGCTTCCATGGCTACAGTGAGAATGGCATCTTCCGATTGAAAGGAGAGTAAGTCCTGGTTCAAAAAACCAATGGTGCAATCTTTCCCTTTAGAAATGCTTCCGGAATCGAGGGTGAGTTCTGCGTTTATGAGTTTCAGCAAGGTTGATTTCCCCCTTCCATTTAGCCCTATAAGCCCGATTTTGTCGTCAGGCCTGATGAATGCAGAAGCGCCTTCGAATAAGGCCCTGCCACCAATGAAATAGGAGATATTAGAAATCGAAATCATGGATTTTCAAAAAAATGAGGCGCAAAAATAAGCAGCCTGTGGCGACTATAAAAATCTTGGGTAATTAGTCCCGAGTACAGAGTCCGAAATCGCAGCAATCAAGACTCAGCGCTTATTCCCGATTATTTAATTTAAGAGTGCATCTTTAGGCGATGAAACTCTTGATTGATATTCTTGGATGGGTTGGCTCAATAGAAGTTCTGTTGGCTTTTGGACTTAATACCTATCAAAAAATTAAATCTAATTCGTTGACGTATTTACTGCTCAACCTGACCGGGGGAATATTCCTGATAATCTATTCATTCTATTATGGTGCTTTCGCGAATACTTTTATCAATGTGGTGTGGGCGTTGGTGGCACTGGCAGCCCTGGCTAAGTTGTTGAGTCCCACTCGAAAATAACGCTTACCACCAACGTCAACACTTCAACACCATAATACTTTAACACCCTAACACTTTACTTATCTTTACGGCTTTTTAACTGAAGCATGGTATGCCCGAAGAAAAGAGTTTAAACTTCCTGGAAGAAATTGTTGAGGCCGACCTGACATCCGGCAAGCACAAAACCATTATCACGCGTTTTCCTCCCGAACCGAACGGCTACTTGCATTTAGGCCATGCCAAAAGCATTTGTCTGAATTTTGGATTGGCTTTAAGATATGGAGGCAAGACCAATCTCCGGTTTGATGATACGAATCCCGTGACCGAGGAAACAGAGTACGTTGAGAATATTAAAGACGATGTGCAATGGCTTGGATTTCAATGGGCGAATGAATTTTATGCGTCCGATTATTTCTGGCAATTGTATGAGTTTGCTGTGAAATTAATTGAGAAAGGATTGGCTTATGTGGATGACAGCACAAGCGAACAAATTGCCGGACTAAAGGGTACGCCAATTCAACCTGGTAAGAACAGTCCGTTCCGGAACCGTTCAATTTCAGATAACCTGAAACTCTTCACGGAGATGAAGGAAGGCAAGTTTAAGGATGGAGAGAAAGTTTTGCGCGCTAAAATTGACATGGCTCATGTGAATATGCTGATGCGCGATCCTATCATTTACCGGATCAAACATGCCCATCACCATCGCACTCGCGACCAGTGGTGCATCTACCCGATGTATGATTTCGCCCACGGCCAAAGCGATGCCATCGAACAAGTCACCCACAGCATTTGCACGCTTGAGTTTGTTCCTCACCGGGAGTTGTACGATTGGTGCATCCAAAAATTAGAAATCTATCCATCGCAGCAATATGAGTTCGCCCGTTTGAATTTAACCTACACCATCATGAGCAAGCGCAAGCTGCTGCAACTGGTGATTGAAAAGCATGTGACGGGATGGGACGACCCACGCATGCCAACGCTGAGTGGTGTGCGCAGAAGAGGCTACACCCCCGAAGCCATCCGCGATTTTTGCGACAGGATAGGAGTAGCTAAACGCGAAAACCTGATTGACATAGGTTTACTGGAGTTTTTTGTGCGAGAACATCTCAACAAAATTGCACAGCGCAGAATGGTAGTGTTCAATCCATTAAGAATAGTGATCACCAATTACGACCCCCTGACCCACGAAGGGGGAAATGCAAAAACTGAAATACTGAAGAGCGAGAACAACCCGGAAGATTCAACCTCCGGCCACCGGGAAATGCCATTTAGTCGCGAGTTGTTTATTGAGCGCGATGACTTTATGGAGAACCCGCCTAAGAAATATTTCCGGCTTGCACCCGGACAAATGGTGCGGTTGAAAAGCGCTTACATTATCAAGTGCGAAGAAGTTATTAAGGATGCCTCCGGAAAGGTTACTGAAGTTCGATGCACCTACATTCCTGAAAGCAAGAGCGGATCAGACTCCTCAGGAATAAACGTGAAAGGAACGCTGCACTGGGTGAGCGCCAAACATGCAGTGCCTGTTGAAGTTCGCCTGTACGACCGGTTATTCAAAGTGGAAGATCTAAATTCGATGGATGATGATTTTAAAAATTACCTGAACCCCGATTCTCTGAAAATAGTGACCGCCTTGGCAGAACCTGAAATGTTAAATGCAAAGTTGGGAGAACGGTTCCAGTTTTTACGGATGGGCTATTTTTGTTTGGATCAGGATTCAACGAAAGAGAAATTGATTTTTAACCGGACAGTAGTGCTAAGGGATATGTGGGCGAGGGAGGTGTAGAAGGGGTAGGGATAAGAAGCACTATATTGTGACCATTAGTTCATTCCAAATTATGCAGACACAGAAATACGCAGTAAACCAACACTTGATTGAAACACTTTTGACTTGGGTGAAGTCAGGCGAAATTGCAATTCCAGAAATTCAGCGACCGTTTGTTTGGGACAGCACAAAAGTTCGTGACCTCATGGACAGTTTGTATCAGGGTTATCCCATCGGTTATGTAATCGCTTGGCGTAACCCGAATGTGCGACTGAAAGACGGAACACTTTCAGAAGGCAAGAAGATTTTAATTGACGGACAGCAAAGAGTAACTGCATTGACGGCTGCAATTCTTGGACAGCAAGTAATCAACAAAGACTATAAGAAAGTTAGAATTGTGATTTCCTTTCACCCGATTGACCAACGATTTGAAGTTTTCAATACAGCAATTCAAAGAGACACCGCATGGATACAAGACATTTCCCCAATCATAACAGGCGAAGAAAGAGTTAGCAAAGTTGTAAAAACCTATTGCGACAACAATCCAAATGCAACACAGGAGCAAATTGAAGATGCTTTGGAAAATTTGAAATCGCTAATCAAAAAACAAGTAGGACTTATTGAACTTGATGCCGACCTTGACATTGAAACAGTAACAGAAATTTTTATTCGTATCAACTCAAAGGGAGTTGTTCTAAGTCAGGCGGACTTTGCAATGTCAAAGATTGCATCAAACGAAATATACGGAGGCAACTTGCTTCGCAAGTGCATTGACTACTTCTGCCATCTTGCTGTTGCACCAGAATTTTATTCACACATAACCGAAGTTGATAAAGAATTTGGTAATGCAGAATATCTCAACAAAATCAGTTGGCTTCGTAATGAAATGGACGACTTATATGACCCGGACTATAATGATTTACTTCGTGTCGCTTTCACTTCTGAATTTAACAGAGGAAAAATTAGCGACTTGGTTAGTTTGCTTTCGGGAAGAAATTTTGAGAAGAAAATTTTTGAAGAAGAAATCGCAGAACAATCCTACGCCAAACTAAAACAAGGCGTTTTGAATTTCATCAACGAAACACACTTCAAGCGTTTCGTGATGATTATAAAGTCAGCAGGTTTTATTGATGCAAGTTTAATCAGTTCACAAAGTGCAGTAAACTTCGCTTACATACTTTACTTAAAACTTCGTTCAGAAAAAGTAAACGATGCAGAGATTGAAACAGCAGTTAGAAAATGGTTGGTGCTTTCATTTCTTACAGGAAGGTATTCAGGTTCGGCAGAAACTGCTTACGACAAAGACATTAAAGACATAAGCGAAAAAGGAATTAAAGTTGTGTTGCAAGAAACAGAAGCCGCAAATCTTTCAGACGGATTTTGGAATGTAGGTTTAGTTCAACAACTAAACACATCAAGTAGTAACAGTCCTGTTTTCAATGTTTATTTAGCAGCACTTTCCAAACTCAACCACAAAGGTTTTTTATCCAAAGATATTTCAGTTAAAGACCTCATTCAACACAAAGGCGACATTCATCACTTGTTCCCCAAAGATTATTTGAAGAAGAATGGACTTACAAAATCGCAATACAACCAAGTTGCAAACTATGTTTATATGCAGACAGAAATAAATGTAAAGGTTGGTAACCGAGCACCGAATGATTACTTCGCAATTCTGAAAGAACAATGCAACGGTGGCGACTTGCGGTTTGGCGGTATCAGCGACATTGCAACACTCAATAGTAACTTGCAAGACAATGATATTCCAGAGGGTATTATGGCTATGACAATTTCAGACTATACTTACTTTCTGGAACAGAGGCGAGTGTTAATTGCAAATAAGCTTAGAAGTTATTATGAGGCATTGTAAACTTTCCCTGCCGCTGATTGTACCTCTCGCACTACCGCCAGCGCCTGCTGGCCTTCAGTCAAGAGTTTTTTTTGTATGAAAAATTTAATTCTTTTCCTCTCACTCCTTGCCCTTTCTTGCTCCCATAAAATCTATGTCGTAAAAGACGACTTCGTTAGTTCTCCGGTTCCGCCTCCGCCCAATTATTCAAACGCAGCACACTGGGCATCGTTGCCGGATAAAAAAGATACAGCAGACAGTATTCCGAAAAATATTTCTCTAACTGACAAGCAGTCCACTGCTAAAGCGGATGTATTTTTTATTCACCCTACAATTTTTACGAGTGAGCCAACCAATGCCTACCACTGGAACGCTGATGTGAATGATTCAAAACTCGAACAGCAAATTCAATCGAGCACTATACTAAACCAGGCCAGTGTGTTTAATGGTTCATGCAAAGTATTTGCACCGTACTATCGCCAGGCGCATTTGTATGCATTCTATACAGACAAAAAAGATGAAGCTCAGAAAGCACTGGATGTAGCCTATGCTGATGTGATGAGTGCTTTTGTGTTTTACCTGGAACATTATAATCAAGGCAGGCCTATCATAATTGCCTCACACAGTCAGGGGAGTTATCATGCCGAGCGGTTGCTGAAGGAATTATTTGATGGGAAAGAGTTGGGGAAAAAATTAGTAGTCGCTTATCTGATCGGCCGGGCTATCAAACTTGATGCGTTTTCAACCATCCGTCCAACAGAAAAGCCCGATGATGTTGGTGTGTGGGCATCGTGGAATACGTTTGCCCGAAATCACTATCCGAAGAATTATGAATTATTTTTCAGGGAATCGCTGTCAATCAATCCGCTGTTATGGAATTCTACCGAGGCCTTTGCTTCAAAAGAATTAAATCGCGGTGGGGTAGGTCCAGGCTTCAAGGTCGTTCCTCAGTTAGCCGATGCCCAAAATCATGCCGGCTTGCTGTGGATCAACAAGCCCTATGTAAAGGGCCGAATTTTCATTCATAAAAAACGTTGGCACTATGCCGACATTAATTTATTCTATATGAACATCAGGGAAAATGTAGAACTGCGTGTGAATAAATATTTTCAGTTAAATGGTTTGAGTACCAACACAGAAAAATAGTGTGATAAGAAGTAGATAATGTTCTTAGGTTGTCGTGGACTGTCGACCGTGGACAGTGGACTTGTTACGACTATCGACTTTTCTGTTAAATTTGCCCTCCCAATCAATCAACGATGAATCTGCTCGACTTTGAAAAACCTATTGCCGAACTGGAATCCAAATTGGATGATATGAAACATCTCGCGGAGGGAAGTGATGATTCTGTTTCTTCAGCTATCCACGCGCTGGAAAAGAAAATCCTTGAACTCAAAAAAGAAACATTTGAAAACCTTACCGGCTGGCAGCGCGTGCAATTGTCGCGCCACCCCGACCGGCCTTACACCCTCGATTACATTTACGAAATCACAACCGATTTTATTGAACTTCATGGCGACCGGCAGGTGGCAGATGATAAAGCTATGATTGGAGGCCTAGGAACCGTGGAAGGACAAACCTTTATGTTCATAGGTCAGCAAAAAGGCAGGAACACCAAGCAACGCCAGTTCAGAAATTTTGGGATGCCTAATCCTGAAGGCTATAGAAAAGCACTGCGGCTGATGAAAATGGCCGAGAAGTTTAACAAACCCATTGTTGCACTCATCGATACTCCGGGGGCGTTTCCTGGATTGGAAGCAGAGGAGCGTGGACAGGGAGAAGCCATCGCGCGAAACTTGAAAGAGATGTTCATGTTGAAAGTTCCCGTGATTTGTATTGTTATTGGTGAAGGCGCATCTGGCGGTGCTCTTGGCATTGCCATTGGCGATCGCGTGCTGATGTTGGAGAATACCTGGTACTCGGTGATCTCGCCAGAATCCTGTTCCTCCATTCTTTGGAGAAGCTGGGATTATAAAGAACAAGCTGCCGAGGTTTTGAAACTCACGGCCAAAGATATGCTCGAACTAAAACTAGTCGATGGCATTGTGAAGGAGCCCCTTGGCGGTGCGCACACCGATTTGAAATGGATGTCGAACGAATTGAAGCGTGTGATCCTTGAAAATTTTAACACGTTGAATAAACTCCAGCCTGAGGAGCGGATCAGCCAGCGCATTGAAAAATTTAGTGCGATGGGTGTTGTAAAAGAATAATCTCAATTTACAATTTTCAATGCTCAATGTTCAATGAGCCAATCTAAAATCTAAAATTTGAGACTTCACGTTATCAACACCGGATTTTTCAAACTTGATGGAGGCGCCATGTTTGGTGTGGTGCCTAAATCCATCTGGCAAAAATTATATCCCCCAGACGAAAAAAACCTTTGCTCCTGGGCCATGCGGTGCCTGCTTATTGAAGATGGTGACAAGCTGACCTTAATCGATAATGGTTTTGGCGATAAGCAAGAATCAAAATTCACCAACTACTATTATTTGCATGGCGATGACTCGCTGGTACCATCAATAAAAAAAGCCGGCTTCTCACCTGATGATGTCACGGATGTTTTTCTAACCCATCTTCATTTCGATCACTGCGGTGGAGGAGTGAGACTGGAAAATGGCAAACCGATATTAACATTTAAGAATGCCACATATTGGTCTAATGCCGATCATTGGAACTGGGCAACTGTTCCAAACCACCGGGAGAAAGCAAGCTTCCTTAAAGAAAACATTTTGCCCATGCAAGAAAGCGGGCAACTTAAATTCATTGACGCAACACAACCTTCCCCATTTCCCCAATTTGGAATTTTCTATTCATCGGGACACACGGAAAAGATGATGTTGCCCATGATTGAGTATAAGGATAGCATCATTTGTTTTGTAGCTGATTTGCTGCCATCATCTGGACATATCCCAGTACCTTACGTCATGGCCTATGACACAAGGCCCTTGCTGACGATGGAGGAGAAAGAGAAATTTTTGAACATGGCCGTGGAGAAGAATTGTATTTTATTCTTTGAGCATGATCCCGTTGTAGAATGTTGTACGTTGCAATCTTCTGATCGGGGGGTTAGGCTTCATGAAACTTTCCAGTTGAATGAATTAGGTTAGTCTTTTCTGTGCTTTTCTAGATGAACTCAGCGTTCTCCGAGCATGAAGATTTTTGATAGCTTTGCATAAACTCTTAAAGTGAAATGAGAAAATACCTGATCATCTATGAAAAGGGGAAAGACGGCTACAGCGCTTATGTACCCGACTTGCCAGGATGTACTTCAGCAGGCGGTACCAAAACTGAAGTAGAAGAGAATATTGTTGAGGCAATAAAACTGCACATTGAGGTGATGGAAGAATCAGGCTATGAAATTCCGGAAGCCAATTCCGAATCGGAAATGCTTGTCCTTGG
>JAYUHI010000278.1:0-1767 GCA_043767095.1 Bacteroidota bacterium | reverse complement strand
CCGCTGCACGGTGAGCCAAAGTTTGAAGCGTTGGTAGAAAAGGTTTTCAAAAGCAAGAAAGATTAACGGCATGCCTTCATTAATTCCCAAGTTTGAATACCTGCCGAGCAGACGCTTAGGCAGGCAGGCGACATTTTCATCTCGTAACGCTACAACTATAGCCTGCCTGAAAATCCCACTTGGCGCTCACCATTCAAATTCATAACTTTGAACATACCTTTATTCTATGGATATCAATGTGGAAAAGGCCATACTCATCAAGGAGCTCCAGCAAGTTGAGGACGCTTCTCTTTTAAGGGCTATAAAAGCCATGCTCCATTATGGGCTTGTAAATGAGGGAAGGATAAGTCTCGAACAGTACAACCGCGAATTGGATGAAGCAGAGAAAAGGATTGATAGCGGTGAATTCTATTCACAAGATCAAGTTGAACAGATGGCCAAAAAATGGTAAAGAAGGGAAGGGCCATTGTTAGCTGGGACAAGGCAGCATTACTTTCTTTACAAAAGGCGTTTGACCACATTAGTATGGATTCTGTATCCAGCGCAGAAAAAGTAAGGGATACAATTCTGAAAATTATTAGGGGATTACCCGCAAATCCGGAAAGATTTCCCCCTGATAAATTTAAGGAGAATAACAAAGGCAACTATCGCTCCTTCGAAAAATTCTCATATCGGGTGGCCTATAGGTTTTCGGAGAAGGAAATCAAAATATTACGCATCAGGCATGTAAAGCAAGAACCTAAAATGTATTAGTGCATGCCTTCAATTATCCCATCATTCGAATACGACATTTTCATCTCCTACCGTCACAAAGACAATAAGTATGATGGCTGGGTAACTGAATTCGTAACGAACCTAAAGAAAGAACTCGAGGCCACGTTCAAAGAAGACATCTCCATCTACTTCGACACCAACCCGCACGATGGCTTGCTTGAAACGCATGATGTGGATGAAAGCCTCAAACAAAAATTAAAGTGCCTCATCTTCATTCCCATCATCTCCCAAACCTATTGCGACCCGAAAAGTTTTGCGTGGAAGCATGAGTTCCTGGCATTTAAGAAAACGGCAAGCGAAGATCAGTTCGGATTGAAAGTCAAGCTGGCCAACAACAATGTGGCCAGCCGGGTGTTGCCCATACGAATTCATGAGATTGATGCCAGTGATCAAAAAATGCTGGAAGATGAACTCCAGGGAAAGCTTCGCGCTATTGATTTCATCTATCACTCAGCCGGGGTTAACCGGCCCCTGACACCAAAGGATGAACGGGAGTTGAATCTCAACAAATATTTTTATCGCGATCAGATTAATAAAGTGGCCAACTCGGTGAAAGAGATTACAGTTGGATTGCAAAATGCCCAGTCTATGGGGTCTGATGCAGGTGAGGAAAAACAACAGACTGCACCCAGGCGAATTCCGTTCACTGCCGAATTGAACAGAAGGAATGTGCTGAGGGCAAGTCTCGCCTACATTTTACTTGCTGTTGTGCTCTGGAAATTAACATCCATAGGCATTGGCCTTATCGAACTTCCTGCAAGCATCCAGAAAGTTGTAACCCTCCTGCTCATAATCTTTTTTCCAATCTCCATTTTAATGGCCTGGCTTTATGAAAGAAGTCCGCAAGGGTTTATTCGTTCGGGTTCACAGGCTTCTCAATCGAATCCATTTAGTCCCGATCAGAAAAAACCATTAACGAGCAACGTTTTTATTTTGCTCTTGCTCGCTACCGTCATCGCCCTGTTTTCATTTTTCCCTCCCAACATGAACATC
>JAYUHI010000277.1:0-4292 GCA_043767095.1 Bacteroidota bacterium | reverse complement strand
TTTAGCCGAAAAAAAATTGAAATTTCTCGTTCGGTGTCAAAAAGCTGCAATGTGGGTTAAAAATGAAAGCACCCCAGACTCCATAAATCAAGTTGCCGCCACCAGTAAAGCGTTAGTGTATTTGGGTGCGGGGCTGAGTGTTGCCAACGGGACGTTTAATGATTACAAGGTGGGCAATGCCAAAGAGTTTTATCAATTTCTCACCGGTGATCCATCCTTGAAACTGGATGATGGCGCCATCGGGTTTAAGTATTTTTCATTGGGAGTATTAGGCATAAGCAGCAAGGGTCCGGTCATCGGCTTTGAGTTGAGCTATATTGCTTTTCATTCCACCCGGGCTATTTCTGGGACCAACCATAGCCTGGTGGGCACTGGTGCAGATATGCATTTTGGGTTAAAAATTGTTGAAATGGCGTTGCGCCTCGGGCCAAAACTGGATGACAAGGGATCGAATATTTCCATTGAAGGCGCCTGGGAATTTGGGATTATGAACGGGAAAATTGAACAGTATGGTGCGGGTGGTGGTGAGTGGTTGCAAAAAGGGGAATTCGGTATGGGGTATAGGGCGGGTTTGTCTATGGATCTTGTTCTCGGTAAAAATTTCATTGCCAACGCACGTATAGGCTACCGCTCATTAAAAGTGGAGGAAGGTCATAAAGACCCAACATCCGGCAAAATGGTAAACTTCTATGCCAATAGCGATGGCGATAGTTTGATGGTTGACTGGAGCGGCAAGTATGCTTCGGTGGGTTTAGCTTTTGTAATGAATTCGAAAGGGAAGAAATCCTAAATGCCTACCAAGATGTTGGTATTGAATGGGTCTGAATACTAAGGTATATTGAAAAGTATGTTCCAGTTAAACCGTTTATTGGTTCTGATCTTTTTTCTGTTGCCGTTTCTTTTTCAATGCAACGGGGAAGAGTTTGATTTTTGCAGCAACCCGGTCGGTACAACGGAACTTACAAAGCAGGATTTGGGGTACTTCTGCTTTCAGGAAAATTTTAATGCCTGCTTCCAAATAAAATTAAAGGTTGCAGAGCCTGCCTTTCAGGCTATTTACTTTGATCCGGATGCTGTTACCGGAGCAATGGTCGATCTTGGGGAAATGGATTGCCTGAAAAGGGTGGATAAAAAACCCGCAACCGGGTACTTATACCGGGTGAAAATTAACCTCCATCATGGCTACGTGGTAAAATTCTCCGATGGCACCTTTGGGCGGTTCTTTGTCGATTCACTTGAAGGAAGTGCAACCAACATTACGAAAGTCAATCTCACATGGCAATATTCATTTTGATTATGAAAAAGTCATTGACAATTTTACTTTGCCTGCTCATTTGTGTTTTTGCACGCGCACAATCTCGCATTTATGTTTCAGCAGGATTGACCAGTTCAAGAGGGGATCATAATACTCTCATTTTTTCGAATGAAAGTGGGGGCTATGGTTTTTTTGAAGTAGAGTGGGAAAGAAAAATGCTAGGGTCATTCCATTCGCTGATTGGTTTGTCATATTTTAAAACGGGCTACTTTAGAGAGGAAGATTTTCTTGGCTCCATGAGCCGCTTCCGCGGAAATTATCTGGCTATGCCCCTCATGGTGAGGTTTAATGTTGGTAACAAAAACAATTTCTACATCGATGCAGGGCCCTGTCCTTATTTTATGTTGAAAGCAACTCTGGAAGAAGGCGAAACCCAGTTTGGGGAATTCAGAACATTCAAAGCCAACATTACCCCTTATTCAATTCGGTTGTTTTTAGGCTTCCGTGTTCAGTTTACCCTGGCGGTTAACCGGTTTACTATCTCCGGGTTTGTGCTTTCGGGCGATGGAAATTCTTCTGTCAAAGACCTACATGATCACTGGGCGCTAAACCGACAAGAATCTACTTATTTGTTGGCCCGTGGCTATTCCAATTTTAGTATGATCGGTTGGAAATTTGGTGTCAGGATAAAATGAACAGGCTGATTGTCATCTTCTGGATACTAGTGTTGACAAGCGGAAGCACTTACAGCCAAAAAAAGCTCAATTTCAAAAGGGAGCTCTCGAAAATAAGGCGTGAAAAAGATATTGACAAGGTCAGGATTACCCTCGGTAAGTTGATTGAAAGCGAGTCTAAAATAGGTCGTACCGAAAACCTCATAACTCTTAAACAAAGGATGGGCGAGCTGATGCAGCGAACTGGAAACTTTGCCGAAGCTGAAAAAAACCTTATTGATTCTTATGAACTGTATAAAAGTAGTTTTGAGAGACGTGAACACAACTTCCTGGTCAATCTGGGTTCGCAAAAAACATACTTCGATGCCATGGATGAACTGGCATACTTCTACCTCTACACGGGCAATGTAAAAAAGGGTGAACAACTTTTTCTGGAATCGAGGGCCAAACGCGATTCTGTCTTACCCAAACTAAGCGTCCACCGTATTCAACCTGTTATTGGCTTGGGCTCGGTTTATTTGAAAAAGGGCCAATTGGACAAGGCGTTTGACCAATTCGAAAGGGCACGTAAAATGATCAAAAGATCCACGTCTACGGGTTTCGATTTCGACAATCTGAACAGGCTTTACTATAATGATATGATTGAGTTGTGCTTCACAAAAGGTAAGTTGAGAGAAGCCAGAGAATATATTGAACAGCTCGGAATTGCTTCCTCCGGACGCATGAAATTTTCATCGAAGCTGGTCCGCAAACTGGAAACTGCACGGGTTTTTGAAATGGAAGCAAGATGGTATATGCACGAAGGAGACTTGCGCAAAGCACAGGAATATCTGGACAAGGCAAATCAGTATTACCCGTTAACGGTAACCTCTTCGGGGGTGAGATTCAAAATCATGAAAACACAAGCGGTTCTTTTCTGGCAGCAAAAGGAGTGGGTCAAAGCTGATGCAGCATTTCAGGAACTGGTGCTTCAATACCGGCAACATATCAGGAGCAATTTTATTTCCATGAGCGAGTATGAGAAGGAGCAGTTTTACAATACACTGAAAAGTGATTTCGATCTTTTTAACTCTTATGTCGTTGCCTCTTTCGACCGTAACCCGACAGGCCTACTTGAACAGATGTACAACAACGTGATCAACACAAAGGCCTTGTTGCTGAATGGCTCTAATCAAAAGAAAAACAAAATACTGGCCAGCGGAGATCAGGCGCTAATCCAAAAGCTGCATGAATGGGAGAAAGCAAAATCCTACTTATCCGCTTTGTTTTTTCAAAACGGATCAGGGGAGCAGATTGCTACCACCACCGCAGAAATTGAATCCCTTGAAAAAGAATTAAATCAAGCATCGGGATTATTTGAAAGTGTTGAAAACCCGCCCGACTGGCAAAAAGTGAAATCATCGTTAAAGCCGGGAGAAGCGGCTGTTGAACTCATCCGTTCCCAAATGATTTCAAAAACAAATCCCAAAACAGATTCTTCAGTTTACGTTATGCTGGTGCTTAAACCGGAAGAAGCACAACCCAAAGGGTATATCATTCCAGCGGGGAACCGGTTTGAAAGAAGGAATCTCGCCTACTATCGTAACAATATACTTTCCAAAACGGAAGACCGGCTTTCATACGACAATTTCTGGCAGCCCCTTAGAAAAAACCTGAAGGGCATCAATCGCATTTATTTTTCGCCCGATGGGGTTTATAATCAGATTAACTTAAACGCCCTCTTTAACACAGACTCACAGAAATTCCTGATTGATGAAACAGAATTGGTTTACCTCACCAACACGGCCGATCTGTTGATAACCAATCAAACCGGCACCAACACAACGGCTGTGCTGGTGGGCCGCCCTCATTTTGATGATGCTACGGTTTACAAAGGGCAATCCCCGGAATACGGACAGCGAAATGTTTTATCGGCAGAACTCATTTCATTTAAGGAACAGGAATTCCTGGATCTGCCTGGAACGGAAGCGGAACTCAACATCATTGAAGGGACACTGAAGCAACAAGGGGTGAGGGTGACTACCTATCTTGGGCACGAGGCTGCGGAACAAAACGTAAAATCTGTAAAAGGGCCTTCCGTTTTTCACATTGCCACGCATGGATTTTTTGTTGAAGACACGGCTAGCCTGGTCAGCCCTATGATCCGGTCTGGATTAGTGCTGGCGGGTGTAAAGAGCAGAGATAAAACCAACATAGAAGATGGAATCCTTACGGCCTACGAAGCCACTAACCTTGATCTAAATCTAACAAGCCTGGTTGTATTGTCGGCCTGTCAGACTGGGCTTGGTGAAGTAAGAAATGGGGAGGGCGTTTATGGTTTGCAACGCGCAATCATAGTGGCTGGCGCCCGCAATTTACTTATG
>JAYUHI010000276.1:0-1780 GCA_043767095.1 Bacteroidota bacterium | reverse complement strand
CTCAATATGCGATGGGCAATTTGTTCCACCACTAACTCTTCATCAGTCTTCCCGATTTTGCCTTGCCAGAAAACCCGGCTTGGATGCTTTTTCATGTCCTCCACATAAGCCCTGGCGCGGTCATATTGGTCGTTGGTGAAGGTGATGGTGAAGCAGGTTTTAACGTGTTGAGTTTCCATAGCTTGATTTAGATTGTTAGGGTTATTCAAATGTTATACCATCCATTTTCCCCCTAATTAATAAATAATCGAACTATCTCTTAAACAGGCTGCCCGCTGGCGGTCAAATTTGTTCGCAAATGGCCGTATAAAAAACGCCCAACCCGTGCACTCTTTTTGTATTTTTGACACCCCATGCGAGAATATAAAATCCATACCCTCTCTAACGGCATCCGTGTGGTGCACAACCAGGTGACTACCTCCAAAATTGTGCATTGCGGCATTATGCTTGACGTGGGCAGCCGCGATGAAACCCTCGATAATCAGGGTATTGCCCATTTCTGGGAGCACATGGCTTTTAAAGGAACGCGCAAACGCAAATCCTTTCACATCTTAAGCCGGCTGGAATCCGTGGGCGGTGAACTCAACGCCTTTACCGACAAAGAAAAAATTTGCTTCTATGCTTCCCTTCGCGATGAGTATTTTGAACGGGCCGTTGATCTGCTGACCGATATTACTTTTCATTCTGTATTCCCAAAGAATCAGTTGGAGCGTGAACGTAACGTAATTCTCGAAGAGATGTCGATGTACCTCGATGACCCGGATGGTGCCCTGCAGGATGAGTTTGACGCGGTGCTCTTTGGAAGGCACTCCATGGGCATGAATATTTTAGGTCGGGAAGAGTCTGTTAAATCTTTTGGCAGAAAACATTTCCGCGATTTTATTGATCACAATCTCAACACCCGCAAAATAGTTTTCTCCGTGGTGGGCAACATTGAATGGGAGAAGGTTCTTGAATTGGCCGAAAAGTATCTTGGCCGGGTTCCACGAATTATCTCAGGACTCAGGAGAAAAAAATTCAGTGCCTACAAGCCGAGTGAAAGAGTTATTAAACGACCGGTGAAACAGGCAAGGTGCGCTATTGGCCGCACAGCTTTCAGTATTCACGATAATCGCAGGGGGTTGTTTTATTTTCTGAATAATATTCTTGGCGGCCCTGGCATGAACAGTAAACTCAACCTGGCGCTTCGCGAGAAGCATGGGTTTGTCTATTCCATCGGCTCGCAGTTTATTCCATTTTCTGATACGGGCATTTTCGTAATCTCATTCGGCACGGAGCCATCCCAAATGGAAAAAGCAATCAGTCTCGTAAATAGGGAATTACAAAAGATGGTTGAAGAACCTATGGGCAGCCGGCAGCTTTCCACTTCTAAAGAACAGTTTATGGGCCAGGTGGCTATGGCCGAAGAAAACAACGGTGGTTACATGATGATGATGGCGCGAAGTATTTTAGATTTAGGCGATGTGCCATCGCTCGATGAGCTTTTCAAACAGGTTAAGCATGCATCCGCAAAGGAAGTTCAGCAGTTAGCTAAGCAAATGTTTAAGGCGGATGAGATGAGCATGTTAGTTATGCAACCCGATTCTAAGTAATTCAAAATCCAGAATAATTTTAGATTTCAACTTTCAGAATTTGAAATCTTAAGTGGACTTACGCAAAGTCAAGTTCAAGTTGAGTACTCTTCCTGTTTTCCGCACTCGTCATCAAACTTGACATAAGTGCCTGATAATCAAATGGTGTTTTTTGAAATTGGGTGTTGCACGGCTATTTTTAGGTATGT
>JAYUHI010000275.1:0-1780 GCA_043767095.1 Bacteroidota bacterium | reverse complement strand
TATTTTCAAACACCACATCCCAAAAAATGCGCTTGTTGAAAATGGGGTTGGGTTTAGTTTCCATAAAATGCCTTACTTAATTTCAGGATAGTTAAGCTTTTTACAAATTTCCTTAAACTTTGGATCATCCCGCAAAGGGATTAGGTAGGGGCTGGCCATTATGAACAAGCCTGAATCGAACCATTTATCCACAGATGGAAAATTTAGAACTGTGGGTTTAACCACCTTTTCAAGCGTTTTCAAAGCCTCTTCTTTCTGGCCATAAATAACCAGGATTTCACTTACGTTTTGTGGATTGGCAGTACTGTATTTGTTTCTGAATTTATTGAAGTACTCGTCTGCTTTGGTTTTTTGATTTAAGGCGAACGAGATTACTGTCATAAGAAATAGCCGATCCTTTTCATCGCTGATTTTATCAACCAGGGGCAAGGCTTCTTTTGCCTGTCCGTTTAATACCAATAAATGCGCGAGTGTTGAGACGGCATTACGATTACTGATTTCTTTTTCCCTTTTCCAGGCATCGAGAGCCTCACCGAACTGGCCATTTAAAGCGAAGGCATGGGTCAGCGATAAGTGTGCAAAAGACTGTAGCGGATCTAACTCAACAGCCTTTTTGCATAATTCAAGCCCTTCCTGATAGAAGCCCAAATAACTCAGGTTTCTCCCTGCATTTCGGAGGACTCTTGGATTTTCGCTTTCAATGGAGAGGGCTCTTCTTACGTCTTTTTCTACCTGAATAAAATTCCCGTGGCTCCAGGATATAATAGCAGCATTGATGTGCGCATCTGCCAGGTTTGGATCAATCTTGAGAGCTCTCGCATTATACTGTTCCCCTTTCGATAAATCAAAAAGTTGGGCGGTTGACATGTAGGCCCATGCCAGGGCAAAACCAGAATCAATTTTCACTGCTCGGGAAAAATAGTCTGAAGCAATTTCGGGGTCGTCTTCTGAATTCCGGTCGTGAAAATAGCGGCCTTGCTGGTAAAGTTTCATCGCTTCTCCACTGGTTGACAAACGCTGGGAAGGACGGAGTTGCCCGGAAAATGAAATCTTGAGTGCGCCTACAATCTTGCTGGTAATTTCATCCTGTATCAAAAGGTAGTCATCCAAATTTCGATCAAATGTTTCTGACCACAACTGTGTTCCATCTTCTGTTTTGGTAAGAGTGGCTCTCACGCGAATTCTGCTGCCCGATTTTGTTACACTGCCCTCCAATGCAGTGGCCACGTTTAATATCTTTCCAATTGCAAGAAGGCTTTCATTCTTGTCTTTGAACTGGAAGGAGGAAGAGCGTGCAATCACTTTCAAATTGCTCACTTGGCCTAATCCATTAATAATTGCTTCGGCCATGCCATCGCCAAAATATTCCTGATCATGAGTAGGACTCAAATCAGCAAATGGAAGCACAGCAATAGATTTTTCAAGTTGGGTTGGTTGTTCGCCTGCCTGTCCGGTAGGCAGGTTAGAAGTTGTTTGTTGGTAGATGAAATAACCAATGACAGCAATGAGTAAGGCAAGCAGTGAAGTGATGATAGCTTTCTTGCGGATTGAAGTTTGAGTGTTGGCAGTTATTGATTGTCCGTTGCTGGTAATTGTAGATGAAGTTGAAGATGGATTTTTTAGTGCGTTGATAATTTCCTTTATCGCATTCGCAACTTTGTTAACCTGATTTCTATAATCCGTTTTATTTTGATTATCCGTTTTGCTGTCAGTAGATTTTAAGGGTCGGTTTACTCCGGCCTCTTTGTAAATAAATTCGATCGCTCTAAGCACACCTCCG
>JAYUHI010000274.1:0-10242 GCA_043767095.1 Bacteroidota bacterium | reverse complement strand
CCACTTAGTCAGCCAAAAGTATAATTAATTATTTGCCTTTCCCCCGTAGTCTCCTGCTCCCGGTAATCTGGGTTTGTTTAATTGTGAGGGGTTATTACAATACATTGTCTCGCAATATATATTATCTTCACCTCATGAAAAGATATCCATTCCTGTTATTGCTTGCTCTCACCTTAAGTTTTGATATCGCAGCCCAAAAATCAGAGACAAAAATTATCACGCTTTCAAAGACCACTCTCCAAGACAAAATCAAAGGCGGTTGGGCAGGCCAGACTATTGGAGTTACGTTTGGTGGCCCAGTTGAATTCCGGTTTCAGGGAACCATGATCAACGATTACCAACCTATCAATTGGTATGATGGCTACATCAAGAAAACGATGGAGGAAAGCCCGGGGTTGTATGATGACCTCTATATGGATCTCACTTTCGTGGATGTGTTTGAGAAAAAAGGAATTGATGCGCCTGTGGAAGAACACGCCAAGGCATACGCGAATGCCGGTTATGTTTTATGGCATGCCAACCAATCCGGTCGCTACAATATCCTGAACGGAATTATGCCACCCCGATCGGGGCATTGGTTAGACAATCCTCATGCTGACGATATTGATTTTCAAATCGAAGCTGACTTTTCCGGACTGATGGCGCCCGGCATGCCGAACACGGCCGCGAAGATTGGAGACGGCATCGGCCACATCATGAATTATGGTGACGGTTGGTATGGTGGCGTTTATGTTGGTGCGATGTATTCACTGGCTTTTGTATCGGGCGATATTAATTATGTGGTGAAAGAGGCTTTGAAAACCATTCCATCGCAAAGCACCTTTTACCAATGCATTTCAGATGTTATTGACTGGCACGATCAATATCCGTCCGACTGGAAACAAACGTGGTTTGAAATTCAAAAGAAATGGGCCGATGAGGTGGGTTGTCCCGATGGCGTTTTTCATGCCTTCAACATTGATGCTAAAATAAATTCTGCCTACATCGTGCTCGGCTTACTCTACGGCAAGGGAGATTTTACACAGACACTTGAGATCACAGCACGGGCTGGTCAGGATGCTGATTGTAATCCCTCATCTGCTGCGGGGATTTTAGGAACGATGCTGGGCTACGACAAAATTCCGGCTTACTGGAAAATGGGATTGAAAGAGGCCGAAGACATCGACTTCAAATACACCACCATGTCGTTGAATGATGTTTACGCAATGGGATTTAAACACGCGCTTCAAATCATTGAGCGAAACGGAGGCAGCATAAAAGGCGATAATATTTCCATTGCAGTACAAACTCCCGAGGCAGTTCGGCTGGAACAAAGTTTCGCCAGCCATCACCCGGTAGAAAAAAGGGAAATCAATAAAGACGTGAATGATGAATTCAGTTTTGAGTTTGCTGGCATTGGGTTCGTGCTGAAAGGCGAAGCTAATCCTAAAAAAATGTCGAGCTGGGACTACCGGGGGGATTTTAGTTTTGAGGCTGAACTCTATGTGGACGGAACAAAAATCGAAACGGCTAAACTACCCGCCAATTATTTACTCAGGCGGAATGAAATGTTTTGGAAGTACCAATTACCAAACGGAAAACATGTGGTGAAGGTGAAGCTGATCAACCCTGACCCTGAATACACACTGCGATTGTCAGAGGTAATCGTATATAGCGAAAAACCAAGGCAACAAACCAAATGAGATATTTAATTACCCTTTACTTTTGCCTGTGGACTTCATTCAGCTTTTCACAAAAACCGGTTTCCGTAATTTTAGATACCGACATCGCCCCCGACTATGATGATGTTGGTGCAATGGCCTTGCTGCATGCTTTAGCGGATGCAGGTGAAGCCAAAATCCTTGCAACCATTTCGTGCAACACTTTTGAAACTACAGCTCCAACACTAAGTGTTCTGAACACCTATTTCGGCAGGCCAAACGTTCCCATCGGGATAACTAAAACCCTAAAGCCCAACATGGATTGCAAACAACAATGGGCGCAATTCATCAATGCCAAATATCCGCACTCGCTCAAAACCAATGATGAGGCGTTGGATGCCGTGAAATTATACCGACAGATTTTATCGATTCAGCCTGATAATAGTGTAACCATAATCACCATTGGATTCTTCACTAACATGGCTAATTTGCTGGACTCCAAACCTGATGAGTATTCTTCATTGTCGGGAAGAGAACTCGTAGCCAAAAAAGTTAAGCAATTAGTTTCAATGGCTGCAGGAATTGGGCAGGACAACAAAACCTTCCGGGAGTTTAATGTTCATATTGATGCGGCTGCCTCCAGAAAAGTATTTGAGGATTGGCCTACGCCAGTAACGTTGAGTGGATTTGAAATTGGATATAAAATTGTAACGGGAATTCGATTGATTGGTGATGAAGGCATTCAAAACAGTCCGGTAAAAGACGCCTATCAGGTTGCCCTCACCAGTGATAAGAATATTAAAGGCCGTCACAGTTGGGATCAAACTGCCGTGCTGGTTGCCATTCGCGGCATCGCCCCCTACTTCAATTCAAGAAAGCTAAATTTTGAAATCCGCGAAGATGGAACGAATGCAGTTATTCCAGGTGCACGGTTCACCTATCTCACTGAAAAAATGTCACCCGATGAAGCAGCCAAAGTGATTGAAGATTTAATGATGTATCAACCGAAAAACAAATAGACAAATGTCTATCATCGGAGATTTTAATGAACCCTGACAGGGTTTTCAGAACCCTGTCAGGGTTAAAGTTGGATTAAAAAAGACTATCGCAATTTATGTTCATCATCGAAAATTATTCCACCGCAGTTATCTTTTGCATAATCACTATGTTTTGCTGGGGCTCGTGGGCCAACACTCAAAAGTTGGCCGCAGCTAACTGGCGATTTGAATTGTTTTATTGGGATTATGTGATCGGGATTGTACTGCTTTCATTACTCTTTGCATTCACGTTGGGAAGTACTGGAGAAAGTGGTCGCTCTTTTATGGCAGACTGGCATCAAGCCGACAACAGCAACATTGGGTCTGCTTTATTAGGGGGAATCATTTTCAATGCTGCTAATATTTTATTGGGGGCAGCCATCGCCATTGCGGGGATGTCCGTTGCATTTCCGGTGGGCATTGGCCTGGCGCTGGTCATCGGAGTTGTGGTAAATTATGTTGATGCTCCGGTAGGAAATGCTTCGTTAATTTTTGCGGGAGTGGCGCTGATAGGTGTTGCCATTTTACTCAACGCGAATGCGTACCGGAAAATGGCCCGTCAGCAGAAGGGAACTTCCACAAAAGGAATTGTGCTTTCGGTGGTGAGTGGATGTCTGATGGGCTTGTTCTATAAATATGTGGCCGCCTCCATGTTCCCGGATTTTAATATTCCCGTGCAAGGCAAGTTAAGTCCCTACACAGCCGTTGTCTTTTTTTCCCTGGGCATTCTTGCCAGCAATTTCATCTTCAACACGGTGCTGATGAAAAAGCCTTTCGTTGGTATTCCGGTTAGCTATGCTGATTATTTTAGCGGGACATTCAAAAACCATATCACTGGAATACTGGGTGGTGTTATCTGGTGCGTGGGCATGTCGTTCAGCATCATTGCTTCGGGCAAAGCAGGGCCTGCCATCTCTTACGGCCTCGGCCAGGGCGCCACTGTTGTTGCTGCACTCTGGGGCATTTATATCTGGAAGGAGTTTAAGGATGCACCGAAGGGTACGAATATCATTTTAACATTTATGTTGCTGACTTATGCGGCCGGGCTTGCTTTGATTGTTGCGGCCAGATAGCCACCTCACCCCCTGCCCCTCTCCGGAGCGGAGAGGGGTGCCCTCTTTTATTATTTTGTTCCGTGGAGAAAGTTCTTCTTCTCCACCTTCTGAATTTCAAATCGGCTTATAGGTGATTTGTTTGGCATGATTACCCTGAAAGTCAAGTCACCGAATTCCGTATCGTTGCGAAAACTCCTTCAATGTTTTCTGAATCATCGAAGATAATTCAGCAGGCAGTTGGACAATGCCACCTCCAACGGCATAATCCGGAGCGGAAATTTGATTTATCCAACCGAGTACTGTCCAGTTGTGATCCAATAATCTCTTTATATTTTCCAGATCGTCATTGACTACTTGCTTATGCGATTTCCCTCCAAACGTGGAATATGTCAAAGTAGTAATCGGGGCTATTCGCATCTTCGACTGAAGATTTCTGAACTGGTTTTCCTGCAACTCTTCCATTTGAAAAATCACTTGTGCCTGGTTGGCACCATTGGTATGAGTTTGCCATTGGCCGTTCTGATACGTTTCGTTTATTCTGATCGATTGATCGTAGTTCGCAGAATAGGTAATGGCAACACCCGTGCATCCGGATTCTATGCATTTTGTTGCCTTGGTTAATATCTGTGTGGCCTGCTCCTGGGCAGTCAGAGGTTTCCCTTGCTCAATGAAGGGCAGGTAATAATCAATAAATTGACCGGGCATGATGCAAAAATATAAGTTTAATCAATCGTATATTACCCATCTCTATGAAGGCCATCGTAATTTTCTTACTACTCTCCTTTCAAAGTCTTTTGCTCACGGCACAAAAACCGGAAATCGGCATCGCGCAAAGCATGGAGAACGACAGCCTGCTTCAAGCGTCCGGATATCATTACCTGGTGGAATCCATTTCCAAATGTTTTTCTCCCAGAAATGTTTCCGACCAACAATTTGCAGAACGACTCCAGGCCATCAAAAAAATGAAAACAAAATTGTATGCCGTAAATGTTTTCATACCAGGCGAATTGAAATTGGTAGGCCCTGATGTGAACGAACAAGCCGTGTTATCGTATGCTGAAATTGTTTTTCAGCGCTGCAACGCTGCGGATGTGGCGTTAATAGTTTGGGGAAGCGGTGGCGCCAGGCGTGTGCCCGATGGATGGGATCAGAAAAAAGCTAAAGAACAATTTGTATCCATTGCGAGAAAGGTTTCGGCTATTGCCAAGGATTATAAAATCGTACTTGCACTCGAAAATCTGAACAGTACGGAAACCAATTTTATGACAACGCTCAGCGAAGCTCTGGAAATCGTGCAACAAGTTGATCACCCAAACTTCAGGCTTTGTGCCGATATCTATCACATGTTAAAAGAGAATGAACAGCCGGCCATCATTGAACAAGCTGGAAAATATCTGGTACACTGCGATCTGGCCGAGAAAGAGAACCGCACTGCTCCTGGAATATCGGGCGATGACTTTCGTGGATATTTAAAAGCGTTGAAGAAAATAAAATATTCTGGCAAAATTATTTTGGAATGCCGGTGGGATAACCTTGCCCTTCAGGCGGCACCGGCCCGTCAATATCTGCAAGTGCAAATTGATGAAGTGTTCAATCAAAAGTAAAAAGACAATGAAAGACACCCAGCTACTTTTTCAGATTGCGCAATTCTACTTTACGAAAGTCAATGGGCTGTCCTTCGCTTTGTAAGGCAATGTAACCTGATGTCAACGCTTTTCCCGGTTGCCAGAGAGTGCTGTCGTATCCTGCCACAACGCCACCGCCAATAGTGGGCTTACTATATTGCAACACCGTATCTCCATTGATAATATGAGTAATGAGTGAATCGCCCAGCACGATCAGTTCAGCGCGCACCCAATCATCCTTGCTGTACGTTTTCGAAGTTGAACTGAGGCAATGGCCATCATACATTTTCCCTTGATAGACAATCTCCGTTCCAGGTGAACACATGTTGCCGGTTGGTCGCGGCTTGCCATCGCCCAGTCCTGCGAGGAATTGCATCTCCACCGAGATTGGCCAGTTCTGTTCTTTAGGCATACTGCCTGGGTCTTGCGAATGAAACATAACGCCACTGTTCAACATGGTATAAACAGGCGCTCCCTTCTGAAGTTCTCCTGTGAACCGATACTCTACAACCAAATGAAAATGCGAAAAGGGTTGTTTGTAATATAAGTGAGCAAACTGATCGTTGTAATCGCCATACTGATCATAGCGAACTTTGATCACGCTGTCTTCTACCAAGAAGGTGTTTCCGAAATTAACGCCAGCATCATGATGATGCACTTTCACGATCCAGTCATTCAGGTCAAGGCCATTAAATAGTTTTACCCATTCTGCTTTGGAATTATTATTGGCCGGGCCACAACCAAAGAGTAGAAATGCCAGGCAAAATATTTTGAACAACTGGTTCACCTCGAACAGCGTAATAGAAAAAGTTACCGGCCCTCGTGTTAGGGTCCGGTAATTATTGTTTGAGCGGAAGTGACTAAAGGGTTTACTTACCCTCATACTTGAACGAAACCTTCAACCTGGCCCGGTAGGCTTCCACCTTGCCGTTCTTTACTTGCATGTCCAGTTCAACCACTTCGGCAATACGCAATTCCCGAATGCTTTTCGAAGCTCTTGTGATGGCCGCTGCTGCGGCTTTTTCCCAGGATTCGGTGCTGGTACCTACCAGCTCAATTACTTTGTAAACACTGTCAGCCATGTTATTTGTTGTTTAAGTTGTAAATAATTTAGGTTCCCAGTTGATTGGGATAGTGAAAGCTATTAAATAGAGGCGGGTGATACAAATAAGTCCAGTCAATTATTAGTTTTTTCTCACATAGGCTTACAAAGAGTCTGTTTGTGGCAGGTCGTGGCGGTTGCTTAATTCTTTTTTGATTTCAGATTTCTCCTCCAATCGTTCACCTTTCCAGAAATGCCTTTTCCAAACCTTTCGTAAATGTTTCGCCCATTCAGGTGAAGTTGTAAGTTGTCCTTTTCTCTTGTGCGCCATTCGTTCGTTTTATTATTTCTCTAATTCCACCTTCGTTACCGGCACATCCCAATGAGCTATCAATATTTCAAACCTGTGTTGTTCGTCCTTAACCAATTTATCCAGGTCGGGATACAAGGCTTTTTTGTACGGTTCGGTGAGGTTAGGATCGAAAGCTGCTTGCACATTTTTAAAGACGAGCGTCACTTTAAAATCCCACCGGCTTTCTTCGGCATTATGATGGAGCGGTTTCTCAGCCTTAATGCTCAACAGGTCTCCTTTTTCAAGAGCCTTCTTCAACAGCGGGTAATGGTTCTTTTTGTAGAGGCTGATAAATTCATCGGTATAACCCCATCGCACTTTGTAATATCCTTCAACCGTAAACGACTCATCAGTTGGTTTTTGATTTTGAGCTGTAGCTGCAACAAATAATGTTAACGCGAAAGCGGTCAAAACGCTGGTTCGATAGTAGCTGTTCATAATTGATATCATTTTAAGTGGAAATGAATTGGAAAGGAAGTAACAAAAATAAGGTTTTATGAAACTATCCTTCGGTACGTTAAGAAATACTTGTAGGTATTTTGCAGATTTGTCCTTGCGCGTTCGAGGGCAGATAGAATAGTCGGTTAGTGTCCTGTAGTTTTTTCCTAAGTATCTGACCTTATTAATTAAGTAATAAATATATTACCTTTCAAGCCTAACATTATCCCGGTTCCATTTCATGCATCTAAAGAAGTGAAAACGGGAACGCTTAGAAGTATTTTAATGATGGCGCAAATAGAAACCCGTAAAAGATAAGAGCATGAAAACAAAAGAGACCAAACCAAAAATCAAGCTTAAAATCCTGAAAGAAGATAGAGGTTACACCGCAGTGGGCCAATGGAAAAACAGGAGCCTGGTAACCTGTGGCGATAGCTGGGAGGAACTGCAAAGCATGATTGTAGAAATGCTCAACCTTGTGTTCGAAGATTTGGGCCATACCTACACCATTGAAGAGGTACAGTTAGAGTATGATCTTCAAACATTCTTTGCCTTCTACAAAGTGATAAACGCCAAAGCCCTGAGCCAACGCATTGGCATGAACCAAAGCCTGTTGGCTCAATACATTAAGGGCATAAAAAAACCTTCACCCTCACAGGCACAACGGATATTAACAGGCGTGCAGCAAGTGGGAAAGGAGTTGGCAGGTATGCGGTTTATGTTTTGATGGTTTAGAAATCATTCTTTGAAAGATGGTAAGCAAGAGGAGTGCATAGATATCTGAATCGACCGCTATAGAAATCGATGCTCGACTAGGGGGATCATCGGAGGGATTAATCCAGGATCGTGGGAATATATTTCCATACCGTGCACAGGGTTCATACTGTTGCTGCACTATCCGAGATGCAAGCTTACTCCCCGGACAAAATACGGAGTGCCATTAGTGGTTGATTTTATTTGTAGGATGCGAAGAGGGCCCTTTCAGGAGGCCCCGTGAGGAACAAAGGTTAATTAATCGATCTAAAACTTCCTGACCAGCGAATAGCTCAATAAATTATTTATTACTTTTGTAAATGCAAAACGGGGAATCAGGCTAATGAGACCTTATCCCCAAATTGGAATTAAGGGAGTTTTGAGTCTCGTACCTCGCTCCCTTTTTTCATTTACAAAGGTCTGCCATCTAAATGACCTAACAAACAAATTGTAAATAATATTTTTCGAATTAATTTCAATTCAGGAAAAAGTTTAGAATTCTAAAAATAGGAGTTTGATAATTCATTATCGACTTAAGATTGAATTCCATCGGAATTCGGTTTCTGTGTTTAGGGATTCCACGAAGAATTCTAAAAATAATATTCTGTGATCTCAAGAATTCATCCGAATTCAAGTTGAATCATTTATTCTGAAGAATTCCTCAAAATGGAATTCCATTTGCGTCAATTCAAAGTTGAATTCAATTCATTTTAAGAATTCTTTAAATGGAATTCCATTTGCGTCATGAATTCATTCCATATTATAGTTGAATTAGCCCCCCACCAACGTTGGTATTCATCATGAATGACCGCCCCTAATTGCCGCCTGTTATTTAATGGACGATGTTTCTTGTTGGTGAATCCATAGGCTACTAAAAGAATTGTAACTTTCGCTAACTGATTTTCTCTATTTTTGGTTAGTTATGAACACTCATAATCAATTAGACATTGCCAAAACAAGTATTTGGAAATATTGCTTACTTATTGGCGCATGGATTCTTACTTGGTTGATGCCCTATAACTCATTTTCTCAGCAAACAAAGTCAGTAAAAGATGTTTTTGGTAAATGGGTGGTGTCAAATGACATCACCATTCAACAAGCCAGGGAGAAAGCGATAAACGAAGCGAAAGCTGAAGCTCTTAGGGTTGCTGGAGTCAATGAAGTGGTATCATCAACTAACCTTCTATTCTCATCAGAACAAAATAATTTGAATAAGGAACTATTTGAATCCCTCATAACTGTTGATTCATATGGAGTGATTTCTGACTATACAATCAATAAAGAGGAAAAGAAGATCGATGAATTCGGAAACGTTATTTATCAAGTTTGGATCAATGCGAGGATTGTAATAAACTACGAAAGCAAAGATCAGGGATTTGGTTTTGACATAAAAGGAATTCATGATTCTTTTAGTAACCACGATAAGTTGTCATTTGAGATTAAACCTTGGAAGAATGGTTATCTGAAGGTCTTTATTTTAGCCAACGATTCAGGTGGCATGTTGCTTTACCCAAATGACTTAGAAAGAGTTGAATTGCTTAAAGAAGGACAATCATACACATTTCCTCGTACTAGGGCTCTGGATTATGAATTATCAACTGACAAGAAAAGCGAATTGAACTATTTCCTTTTTTTATTTACCAAAGAAGAGGTGGCTTTTAAGGGAGAACAGACGCCTCAGAATATACTGAGGTATATAAGTCAAATAAGGCCTAATGCAAAATACCTTAAATCATTTCCGATTGTTATTAAGGGAACAGGCAACTAACTATGCATAGTTGTTATTTTTCGAACAAAATTGATTCCTTAGCACCGTTAACTACAGCTTTTTGAGGTCTGTGACTTCCACTATCTCTTCGCTGTCGATTCTTCCGTTCCCGTTAGGTTCTTTAACACCAACATCGGCTATGATGAGAATTGGAGGAATGAATGCATGAGTATCAATTGTGACTTTGATGGGATCGGGAGGGAATCCTCTTGCTTCATTAAAAGTAAATGTGAATTGACTTTTCCCATCTTTAAGTTCCGAACTGGCATTAAGCTCAAACACAGAAGATTTACTTTGATCTGCAGGAATTTCACCGATGAATAATGAAGAACTTGATGTGATACCAACAACTGGAGTTGAAGTAAGCTTACCCTCTACGCCAAACGCTGAACCTTTTCCTGTGTTTGTAACTGTAAAGGTTAGCTTACCTTTTTCTTCGGCATCTAACGCAGTATTTCCTGATGGTTCAGTGAATGTTACTTTGGCGTTTAATGCAGGAGGCTCGGTAGAATTTGGTTGTGAAACCAACTGA
>JAYUHI010000273.1:0-10260 GCA_043767095.1 Bacteroidota bacterium | reverse complement strand
CACTCCCCGCCATCATTTCGCCAATAAACTCTCCTGTTTTAAACTCTTTAACAAACTTTCCTTTCGAATAATACTCAACAGTGCCTTTATAAGAAATGTAAAAGTAATTGTTATGGGCTTGATCTAGTTTCAGCACCTCATTGTATTTGAGCCTCACTTCTTCCGAAATATCAGCCAAATAAGAAAGGGTTATTCCAGGTATTTCATTAAATACTTCTATGGATTGGTAAAACTTTATCTTCTCAAATTCCATTAACTCGGAATTGGCTGAACTGATGATAACCTTATCGAGCCGGAGTTTTAACTCAGTTCCCAGCCTATTAACATTGTTATGATACAATTCAGGGTTAATCTGAAATAAAGACCAGGCGGCTACCTCACAAATAAGTTGATCAGGGTTAAAGAGCTGGGCTATCAAATCGATAGTGAAATCCTTTAATTTCATGGAGCCGATACGATGGAGCGCACACGCCTTTGTCCACCGATTGGCTTGGGTAAAATCGCGGTTAATCAAAAACTTCAGAATGAGTTTTTCGTCCAGTTTAGCACGGGGGTATAAAACTTCCAATCTTGAAATTTTTTCCGAATCACTTAAGTCATCCAGCACTGGAATAATTCGTTGTTTCAATTGTTCAGACAAAAATATGTCGAGTAATTCAACAGCATAGGCGGCTCCTTCAGCTGTTCCCGATTCAATATTTTCTTTCACTAACTGAATGGAGCGGGTATCATACAACATGGCCATGAGTTTATAGAGATGGTCAATGTCGTTTTGTATTTCCATTCTGAGGGCTTCCTTCAAATTATTTACGTCACCGCTATCGCCCACTTCATAAAGGGCATTGAGATTCCAACTTACATCGGCAATATCAGCCTCAATGGCATATTTGATGCGGGTTATTTGAGAAACTCCAGCTTTAAATCCTGATTCACCAAGAGCTAACAGTACTTGCGATACAATAACTTTATCAGGATAATCAATCTTGTTCCATAGGAGGTCTTTGGCTTTCGGCCCACCTATCAGACCCATAATCTGCACCACTTTTAACAACCGGATGGTTAATTGCCCTGAACGATAAAATGAATTCTCGAGGTGGCTTAATGCAACGGGCCCGATGAGCACGAGCGACTCCATGGCCAGGTTACCGAACGATGGGTTTGGAAGGTTCTCGATCAGCGCAAAAATCACTTCATCATTAAATCGCTTAGCGGCTGTTTTAATTGCTGTTGCTCTGACTTTAGAATCACCATCGTTTAGTAATTCTATCAGGTAGGGCAAGTTTTCTTCATTAGTGGAGTGCAGCAATAATTCGGAAGCGTAAATCCTGTCTTCAGGCTGATTCGATCGAGTCAATTGCTGAATTCTAACCCGCGTAATCTCACCACCACTTTTTAGCAATGATTCGATCTGGCTTTTCGACAACTTAATCTTGCCATCAATAAACTCTTTACTATGGAAGACATACCTCTCTGAAACCGACAGACCTTTTAATTCATTCATCCTTTGCTGAGCGAAATCCTGAACCTCATTGGCATCGTGTTTCATTAATGTGTTAACCCAGCCAGGGACAAGGGCAGGCTTAATCTTTTCTAATAGCTTAAATGAAAATATCGATCTGGATGGATTTGAAATGGAGAGAAAGGCTTCCAGCTTTTTAACGATCGCAGTTAATCCAAACTCCAGTTTTTCCTGGTCGGCATCTTTAGATTCCAGTTTGTCGCGGATTTTTGAACGATAGCCGTTATACAAATTATTAACGAAGTAGTAATACGTTACACCGGCCAGAATAATCAGCACTGAAATCCAGATGACGTTGAAAATCACTAAAAGTGACAACCCGAAAATTATGGCACCAGCCAAAAACCGGCCTGACTCATTAATAACACCTTCCACTTTAGATTGAATTCCAAAACGGAACCTGGAATCAATGGGGATGAAGAAGAGTTTAAACACTGGAGTTTCCAATGAATCGCGAACCATCCAATTGAACCACCGGGTCAAGGCTATGAAAAGGAAAAAGAATACAAAAAGTGTAGGGTTGGCATCGGGGCTTGTTCCTATTACCAAACCACTGATTGAAGAGGCCACCGCAAAAAATATTAGAACGGATGGCAAAATGAAAAGGGATATCCTCAACCCATAATTTCCCAAGACACGCTCATTGACAAACGTCTGCATTAACAAACTGACCAAATAAATTGAACCATTAAAATACGCAAGGAAATTGGCCAAATCCTTTTGCTCAGGATATTGAATATTGGATAATTGTTGAAATGAAAACTGCGTGAACACAAAGCAAATCATGGAAACCACGGCTAAGGATGAGAGAGCCAAGCCATAGGGATCCTTCAGCACATTAGTAATCCGGGTTTCCCTTTTAAATTCATCGCCAAATTCACGCGGGTCGTTTCGGGTAAGTTTGAAACTGGAGGACGTAATAATGAGCAGGATAGCCGCAATAACGATACTTACCGTGCTAACGATGAGGTAGTTGGATGTATCACCAAATAACCCCGAAGTAATGGGAAACAAGAAAAAAGCGATGATAGCGGCAACCAACTGACCCGAATCAATCCAACTGATAATCCTCTTTGATTGTCTGAAATCAAACAGCCGTCCAAACACCCCCCAATAGCTCATCAGCAAGATTGCGGTGATGGGCCCCGTGGCACAATACATCATGTAAACAACCTGGTCATGATACTGGGTTGGCCCAAAGTGGTAGGCCCAATAAATACTTGCGGTAAAAACCACAATTGAGGAGAGGCTCAGTGTTACTAAAGAGGAAAACCGGATTCGGTTTTGAAAGGCTGAGAAAACTGCAGTCGCTAATATTCCCAACACGCCAGCCGATAAAAAGGCGTTGTTGAGTTGATCCGGTAATCGTTTAAGGAAAATGGCATCGGCAACAACCTGGTAGGTGGCATTGAAAACGCCCATTGAAAAACCAATGGCCAGCATGATGATGATCATCTTGCGCTCCTCGGTTCGTTCAGTCAGGCTAAAAAATTTACCGAACATAGGCAAAAAGAAATTTCATCGAATGGCTTAAAACTGAATTGAAAATTAGGATAAGTTTTTCGAAAAAAGAAACCCCGGCACTACCGGGGCTTTTAGTTCTATTTCTTTACAGATGCTGAATCTTGTTTTATCACACCTTCTGATTTATAGGCAGAGTTCAAACCATCAATAACTTGCTTGCTTATGTCCAGGCTGTCGCCCGCAAAAAGTAAATCGCTCGAAGTATCAAACTTTATGACTAATTGCAATCCATTTTCCTGACCATACTGCTTCAGGAATTTAGTCACTTTCTCATATAGTTCCCGGCTCATTTTTTCCTGGTCGTTCACCAACTCCTGAGACACGCCTTGCTGATACATTTGAAAATTCTGTTGCTTGCGCCCCAGGTCTTCTTCAATAGCCTGGGCCTGACCTATGGTTAAACTGTTGCGCGTACGTTGATAGTTTTCAATTTCATTCTGAAGGCTTACCGCGCGGTTTTTCAGGTCTTGCTCCAGGCGTTTGCCTTTGCCTTCCAATTTGTCTTTACTAAACTTTGAGTACTCATAATATTTCAACACCGAGTCGGAATTGATGAATGCGATTTTTGAGGGAGCGGCCCCAGCCATGCCCATCTCATTACCAGACTTTGATTCACTGAATTGGAGGAAATACAAAACTCCAACGGCAACCAGCAACACGGCATTGAGGACTAAAGAGATATTTTTCATAAGTATCGGTTAAAAATTAAGGCGCAAATATAATGGGATTAGCCTTACGGCAACGCGCAATGTTTCCAGCAACATCACTTAAACCACTCGGCATACATGGGATAATTTTTTGCCGTTCTTTCAATCAGCAAACGCATTTCTTCTCCTGCGGCTTTTATTTTTTTGGCTGGCACCCCGGCATAAATAGTTCCAGCCTCGACATCCATGTCTTGTAATACTACTGCCCCGGCCGCAATCACTGCTCCTGCTCTGACCACCGCATTATCCATAACAATGGCGCCCATCCCAATCAATACGTTATCCTCAACCACACAACCATGAACAATGGCATTATGCCCAATGCTCACGTTGTTGCCAATAGTTGTCCTTGCCTTTAGGTATGTACAGTGGATTATGGCCCCATCCTGAATGTTCGTGTTGTTCCCAATCCTGATTGAGTTAACATCGCCACGAACCACAGCATTGAACCAAACGGTACAATTGTCACCCATGATCACATCGCCCACCACCACCGAATTATCGGCAAAGAAGCAATTCTGGCCAAATTTGGGCTCAAACCCTCTAACCGCTTTAATTATGGATACTCCCATTTAATAAATTTTTTAAAGAATACTGTCAACCTGTCACCTTCTAAGGGCAAATCTTTATTTTTGCAATCCAAAAAACAAGGAATGAACGGTTTAATAGAAGACATTTCGCTATTAGAGGAGCAAGTAAAGACGAAGAAATCGAAAGGGAAACTCTTCATTGAAAGCTACGGCTGCCAGATGAATTTCTCTGACAGTGAGATTGTTGCCTCTATACTTCAGAAGGATGGATTTGACCTCACACAAGACATTAATGAAGCCGATCTGATTTTCTTAAACACCTGCTCCATTCGCGAAAAGGCAGAGCAAACCGTACGCAATCGCCTCACTCACATTAATGGTTATAAAAAGAACAAGCCGGAGTTGATCGTTGGGGTATTGGGCTGCATGGCCGAGCGGCTTAAAACCAAATTTATAGAAGAAGAAAAAATTGTTGACCTGGTGGCAGGGCCAGATGCCTACCGGAACCTTCCGGAATTAATAGCGCAAGTGGATGACGGATACAAAGCGGTGAACACTTTTTTATCGCGCGAGGAAACGTATTTTGATATTGACCCGGTGCGATTGAACAGCAATGGAGTAACCGCGTTCATCTCCATCATGAGGGGCTGCGATAATATGTGCTCGTTTTGCGTGGTGCCCTTCACCCGAGGCCGTGAGCGCAGCCGCGATCCTCATTCCATTGTTGATGAGGCAACGAGGCTTTTTAAGAATGGCTTCCGTGAAGTAACCCTGCTCGGTCAAAATGTGGACTCATATCTATGGAGTGCGGAGGAAAATAATAAAGCACGGCTTTTGAATTCACGGACGAAGAAAGAAGAAGGTGGCAAAGCTGATTATCAAACAACAAAAAGCACAATAGAGAGTCACCCCTCTCCCCCCGAAGTATCGGGATGGAGAGGGGCTGGGGAGGTGAATACAAACGTCAACTTCTCCCATCTCCTGGAAATGGTAGCCCAAGTAAATCCATTACTTCGGGTTCGTTTCTCTACCTCCCACCCCAAAGACATGACCGATGAGGTGTTGGAAACCATGGCCCTCTACGAAAACATCTGCAAGTACATTCACCTGCCTGTTCAAAGCGGGAACAGCCGGATACTGGAGTTGATGAACCGTGGCTACTCTCGTGAATGGTATTTAAATCGTATCATAAAAATCCGTGAAGCGCTTGGATCTGATTGCGGAATTTCTTCAGATATGATTACTGGGTTTTGTTCGGAGACTGATTCTGAACACCAAGAAACACTGTCGTTGATGGATCAAGTAAAATTCGACTTTAGCTACATGTTCGTTTACTCGGAAAGGCCGGGCACATTGGCTGCTAAAAAATATCCGGATGATGTTTTGCAGGAAGTCAAACAGAAAAGATTAGAACAAATTATCGCTCAACAAAACAAACACTCTTTGTTGCGCAATCAGGCAGATGTAGGCAAAACTTTTCAGGTGTTGGTTGAAGGGCCATCCAGGCGCTCTCCTGATTTTTTGCAAGGGCGGAACACAGCCAACAAAGTGGTTGTGTTTCCAAAGGAGAATTTTAATAAGGGAGAGTATGTGGATGTGTTGGTAGAAAATTGTACCAGCGCCACCTTAACGGGAAAAGCAGTATCACATCATGGCAATTAAAGAAACAGAAATAAACACGATTAAGCAACGGTTTGGAATTATAGGAAACGCTCCTAACCTGAACCTTGCCGTTGCGGTGGCCATGCAGGTGGCGCCCACCGATATGACGGTGCTGATCAATGGCGAAAGCGGAAGTGGAAAGGAATCATTCTCGAAAATCATTCACAACCTGAGCAGCCGCAAACATGGCCAGTTCATCGCTATCAACTGTGGCTCAATACCGGAAGGAACCATTGATTCCGAATTATTTGGCCATGAAAGAGGCTCGTTCACGGGGGCACATGAAGCCCGCAAAGGTTATTTTGAAGTAACTCACGGAGGCACCATTTTCTTAGATGAAATTGGTGAAATGCCTTTGAACACACAGGCCAGGCTGCTTCGTGTTTTGGAGTATGGCGAGTTTCTTAAAGTTGGTTCATCGAAGGTTCAAAAGACCGATGTGCGGGTTGTTGCCGCTACCAATGTTAACCTGTTGCAGAAAGTTCAGGATGGAAAATTTCGCGAAGACTTATATTATAGATTAAGCACGGTTCCTATTTATGTGCCTCCGTTGCGCGAACGGGGAAAAGATGTTGAATTACTCTTTAGAAAATTTGCCTCCGATTTTGCAGAGCGTTACAGAGTGAAGGCAATAACTCTGACCGAAGACGCAAAACAAATTCTCCTGCAATACCGGTTTCCCGGGAACATACGGCAGTTAAAAAACCTGGCCGATCAGATTTCAGTTTTATCAGCAGAACAAAAAGAGATTAATGCTGAAGGACTGATAGCCTTCCTGCCAAAGGAAGCCACCCTTCCCGCCCTGTATAATCATTCCGGGCAAACCGATTTATCGGAAAGGGAAATCCTTTATAAAATACTTTTTGATTTGAAACGTGATGTTACCGAACTGAAAAAGATTGTTCTCGAAAATCCTGTTCATGCCGAGAAATTTTCTCAACTCACAAAAGACCATGTCAATTTGTTTGATGGCTCGCCTGCCGGACGGGCAGGACATCAATCTGAAATGAAGCCGGAGGTTCCACCTGTGGTACTGAACCTCACCCCTACTCCCAACAGGGAAGTGAACGGTGAAGAGGTTGAAGACATCAGCCACGAAACAGAAGATGATTCGCTCTCCATCGAAAAGAAGGAAAAGGAATTGATCATTAAAGCGCTTCAAAAAAACAGGAACAAAAGAAAATATGCGGCACGCGATTTGGGAATTTCCGAGCGAACCCTGTACCGCAAAATAAAAGAATACGGCCTTGAAGATTAATACGTCATTGCGAGGGAGGAACGACCGAAGCCATCTGGGTTTTACAATTGCAGATTGCTTCGCTTCGCTCGCAAAGACGTCTCGGGTTTTTAGAGATTCGCTTAATCTATTTATTCCAGTTATTGCGCTTGGCTGTCTTCTCCTTTTGGAAAGCTGTATCCATTACTCATTCACCGGTGCTGCAACAACCGCTAAAACAATTTCAGTCGATCAGTTTTTTAATAACTCCGACCTTGCCCCCGCCAACCTGGCTGCCAATTTCACCAATCAGCTTAAAGATTACTTTCAGCAGAACTCAAGCCTGAAGGTTGTTCTTGAAAATGGTGAACTGGCCATTGAAGGAGTGCTCAGCGATTATCGCATCAACCCCATTGCCCCTACGGCCAACCCCGATCCAAACAGCCGTATTAATGCTGCTGCCCTCACCCGCCTCACCATTGCCGTGAAAGTGAACTACATTGATTCGAAGGAGCCCAAGAACAGTTTCAAGGACAAGACTTTTTCTTTTTATCAGGATTTCGACAACAACCTGAATTTTCAGACCGTTCAGGAAGACCTGGAAAAAAAAATATTCGAGCAGATCATGCTCGATATTTTTAATGCTACGGTGGCGAATTGGTGAGTAAAAACCAATATTTTAGTAAAATGAAATCAGCTTTATTATTATCGCTTTTAATTTTAAGCTCCAGCTTGTTGGGTCAAGTGCTAATGCCAAAAATTGGTTTAACCTTAAGCTCAGTAACAGACGAAGAGGTGGTAGAAGGCTCCTCAAGGCCAAAAACTAAACCCGGTATTATTTTAGGACTGGCTGTTTACTCAAAGTCGAATAAGGCTTTCCATATTTATCCGGAATTTCTTTTCATTCAGAAAGGATTTAGAATAGATGAGGGTGGAAATAGTTTTGGATACAAGGTGAAGGAGCAGTTCTCTTTTACAATCAATTATTTGGCAGTGCCTGTGCTGGCTAAACAATACTTAAATCCGAAAACCAGGAACTTATATATTCTGGGAGGCTTCTGTGCCGGTGTAGCGGTTGGAGGGCGGTATAGTTACGATTACCACGAGAATAATAATGGAGCAATTACAGAATTAACAAAAGGAGGCAAACTTGATTTCAGTGAAGAAATTTTGGGGTATAACGGTGAGGATTACTCTATCTACAAAAAAGGGGACTTTGGCATTCAAATAGGCATGGGTTTTAGTATGTTCAAAAAAGTAAATATGGATTTACGGTATGAGATTGGTTTCTCCCAACTCTCAAAACAGGATGTCTCCAAACCAAAAAACCGTGTTTTGCAATGGACCATTGGATTGCCCATACCTGTAACCTTTAACTAAAAGGCAATTCGTTAATAGTTGTTTCTATGTGTACCTGAGTTTTGAACTTTAAAAGGATAACCTAACGTACACTTCAGCATTCTGCCCCCTTGCTACAAATAAATTAATCCGGTACATTTACTTTGCCCTCATGAAAGCCTGTGGAAAAAGACCGCTTTAATTATCTCGTAAACCACTACAATTCCCTTAGCCAGCAGGAAACGGCTGAACTTCGGATGGAGCAAGACCGATTCGGCTATTGCCAGGTTCTTCATCAGTTGATTGCCCGGGGCGACCAGGACAATCAAACGGAAATGAAAGATCAATCCCTGACTGTAGCTGCTGTGTATTCTACCGACCGGGCCGTTCTGAAAAAGATTATGACCGAACCGCGTATGCAGCGCGTGGAGTGGACGCCCTCACCTGTTGTTGAGGATGTTGCGCCAGCACCCGAACCTGTCATTGAATTTGCAAGACCAACTCAAGTAGAGGAGGCCGCTGTATCCATTCAAAAGGAAGATCCAAAAATTGTTTATGCCACGCCTCCATCTGTGTCAGACTTTGATCAGGAAGCGGCTGTCTCTCGTTTTATGGCTGAACTCGCGCCCATGCGGGAAAAGAAATTGCAATTTGAAAAGGCAATTGAAGAATTCGAAAAAAACCTAAGCAAGCCTGCCGAAAAACCTAAGCGAAAGACAAAAGCAACAGAAACGGCAAACACCAGCGAACAAATACTTCAGGAAATCAAAACCACAAAAAAAAAAGTAGCGGTGGACAGCCCCAAGCAGAAGGAGCAGACTGAAATTATCGATCAATTCATCAAGACAAAACCAACAATCCCGAAAGCTATTGGGACAAAACCAACCTCTGCTCCTCCTGAAGTCGATCTCACCGAACTCACCGAAACCTACAACGAAAACGTTGTGTCTGAGACATTAGCTCTCATTTTGATCCGGCAGGGAAAGAAAGAGAAAGCCGTTGAGGTGCTGCGAAAACTCATTTGGAAGTTTCCTCAGAAAAAGGCTTACTTTGCGGCCCAAATTGAAGACTTGACAAAATAAATTATGTACACATTCCTGATATCCCTCGGCCTTTTTTCGGCATTCATGCTTGTTTTAGTAATCCTTGCACAGAACTCAAAAGGCGGTGGCCTCACCAGTCAGTTCGGTGGTTCTGGCGCCAGCAACATTATGGGCGTGAAGAAGACCGGTGATTTGCTGGAGCGATTAACCTGGGGCTTTGTGGTCTCCATTATGGTGATTGCCCTGAGCACGAATATGGTTACCCAGACCGGAGTCGGTCAAGGCGATGATGTGCTGGATAGAGTGAAGCCTCAGCAAACCACGCCCGCTACCCTTGATCCTAATGCTCCCGATGCTTCGGGACCGGCTACAACGGACAGCACAGGTAAGTAAAAAGTAGGCAAAGGGCAGTAGGCAATGAGCAAATGCCTAATGCCCATTGCTCCCGATGCTTCGGGACTTTCTCTCACTCCCTCACCAAATGCACCCAACCTTTCAGCGCTTTATACTTTTTTGATTCGTCAAGTACGTTAAAGTCCACTGCGGCCCAATAATAATACACGCCCGACTCCAGTTCATTACCCTTGTTGTTCAATCCTTTCCATTCGATGGAAGGCGGCAGCCCATTGGCCGTGCTGGAGGAATAAACTTCTTTTCCCCACCGGTCGTACACTTTAAATTGAACTGCGTTGACAAATTGTAAACACAATGATTTAGGTGC
>JAYUHI010000272.1:0-4339 GCA_043767095.1 Bacteroidota bacterium | reverse complement strand
ACTCAATTACCTTATCGGCAAAAAGACAAACTATTTCGAAGTAGGTTTTGGGCGCACGTTTTTACAGGAAGAAGGTTATAATGTTCTTCGGCTGGGTTATCGACATGAGAATGAAAATAAGAACAGAGTTTTCAGGGCAGCTTTTACACCTTTGCTGGGTGTTATTTCTGACGATATAATTTCGAGCTACCCCTGGTTAGGAATAAGTTACGGCATAAGGTTCTGATTTAAGTGCTCTTCTTCCTTATTCATTTTTTTTGGCGATGAAGAGCACCAACCAAGACAAGGGCTTGGATTTTAAGTTTCCAATCCCGTCCTTGGATTCAACTCCATTGAATGAACCACCTCTCCTTTTTTGATTACTCCATATTTGCTCTTTACCTGATACTTGTATCGGCTTACGGACTTTTCATTTACCATCGAAAAAAATCAAAACAACTCGACTCCAAAGATTTCTTCCTGGCAGAAGGCTCGCTCACCTGGTGGGCTATCGGGGCATCGTTGATTGCATCAAACATTTCTGCTGAGCACTTTATTGGTATGTCGGGCTCTGGGTTTGCCTTGGGTCTCGCCATTTCTACTTATGAATGGATGTCGGCTGCTACGTTGATCATTGTGGCTGTATTTTTTATTCCCGTTTATCTGAAGAATAAGATTTACACCATGCCGCAGTTTCTCTCGCAGCGTTACAACGACACGGTGAGTGTGCTCATGGCAATTTTCTGGTTGCTGGTTTATGTGTTTGTCAACTTAACTTCTATAATTTATTTAGGCGCCATCGCCATTTCTTCTATTTCGGGAATTTCATTTGAATGGTGCATTGCTGGCCTTGCCGTGTTTGCCATGATCGTAACGCTGGGCGGGATGAAAGTGATTGGATACACTGATGTAATTCAGGTGGCCGTTTTAATTATCGGGGGATTAGCCACGACTTACCTGGCGCTGACAATGGTGTCCAATCATTTTGGATACGGAGAAAATTTTTTCAAAGGACTCTCGCTCATCAAGCAACAGGCGCCCACCCACTTTCACATGATCTTTGATTCATCGCATGAGTATTATCGTGATCTTCCGGGCTTGTCGGTTTTGATTGGCGGCATGTGGGTGAACAACCTAAACTATTGGGGCTGCAATCAATACATTGTTCAGCGGGCGTTGGGAGCAAACCTTCAAACCGCCCGAAGCGGAATTTTATTTGCAGCTTTTCTAAAACTGCTCATTCCTGTTATTGCCGTGATTCCAGGCATTGCCGCTTATGTTTTATTTAAAGAGGGATTGTTTACCACTGAAATGACTAATGCATCGGGACAAGTAAGGCCCGATCACGCTTATCCCACGTTATTAAACTTACTTCCTTCAGGATTGAAGGGGCTCGCCTTTGCCGCACTCACCGCTGCCGTTGTGGCTTCACTTGCCGGAAAAGTAAACAGCATCTCCACCATCTTCTCACTAGATATTTATAAAAAACTATTCAATCAAAACGCTTCCGAAAAGCAGGTGGTAAATGTCGGGCGATGGGCGGTGATTGTTTCAATGTTGCTGGCTTGCTTGGTGGCACCGGCATTGAAGACATTAGATCAGGCGTATCAATTCATCCAGGAGTATGTTGGCTTTATCGCACCGGGTGTGCTGGCTATTTTTGTGTTGGGATTATTTTGGAAGAAGACATCAACCCTTGCCGGAATTTTGGGAGCGGGACTCACCATCCCACTTTCCGCACTCCTTAAGTTTCTGCCATCGTGGACTAACGGTGCGTTTCCGGATTATCCTTTTCTCGACCGGATGTCGATTGTGTTTGTTACAATAATATTCTTGATGGTGGTGATCAGTTTGATTAACCCCAGTTCTAAAAATCGCCAGTCGCTGATTGAAATTGATAGCACTATGTTTCGATTGACAAAAGGGTTTGTGGTAGGTTCGGTTGCGATTGTGGGGATATTGACTGCGCTTTATACGGTATTTTGGTGACCTCACCCCCGGCCCCTCTCCGAAGCGGAGAGGGGAGCTTTACTTATTTTCTGTCGGGGTTAGAATGATGAGGAGTTATTTGAAACGAACCTTGAACGATTGCAAATAAAAGGCAAAGTACAGCCACCCCTTGGTGCGAATCACTTGATAAAGTTTGGTGGGCGGCCCCCTTCTCCTCTTAGGAGAAGGGCCGGGGATGAGGTACTAATTTGGTGACTATTTACATTTCGTCATTCTGTCAAGTCTTTCTAAATTTGCCTGATTAAATTGAAAATCATGAACCTCACCGAACTTTCCGAAAAAGAAATCAACCCGCTTCAAAATCTTGACCAATGGGAAGATGACGTGCTCACCCGATACCCTGAGCCGAGTAATTCCGCGAAGGCGAAAGAAGAATTTAGAAATTATGAAGCGCCTGCCCGCGACTCAGTAAAAGAATTCTACCGGCTCAATCATCAATACCAAACTTTTGATTTTGTTCAGCAGAAGCGGAAAGATTTTCTAACGTTCAGCCGGAAGGAATTACCGGTTTGGGGTGCTATGGAATATTTGAATACGCTGGTGGATGACTCCGATCCGGACATCGAACTTGATCAGCTTCAGCATTTATTACAAACAGCGGAGGCCATCCGGGCCGATGGTCACCCCGACTGGTTTATACTCACAGGCTTCATCCACGACATGGGCAAAGTACTTTGCCTTTTTGGTGAACCGCAATGGGCAGTTGTTGGTGATACGTTTCCTGTAGGATGTCAGCACTCCGATAAAATTGTTTACCCGGAATTTTTCTCGGTTAATCCAGACTTCAAGAACGTACAATATAATTCCAAGTTCGGAATTTATTCGCCCAATTGTGGGTTGGACAACGTAACAATGAGTTGGGGGCATGACGAGTACTTGTATCAGATCACCAAAAACTATTTGCCGGAGCCTGCGCTTTACATGATTCGTTATCATTCCTTCTATGCCCAACATCGCGAGCACGCTTACAATCACCTCATGAGCGAGCACGACCACAAAATGTTTGAGTGGGTGAAGAAGTTTAATCCGTATGACTTATATTCTAAAAGTCCGGTGACGCCCAGGGTTTCGGAATTAAAACCTTATTACCAAGATTTGATTGCTAAGTATTTGCCGTCAACGGTAAAGTTATAAGCCTTTAGAATTCCGGTTTTGTATTTATACGAAAGCCCTTAATTGTACTTCCAACCCCCAAATCTCATTCTTGATTTAAGGTGACCTGATTTAACTTGTTATCTTTGCCCACTTATAAACCAAACATGCAAACAGCAGAAATCCACACTAAGAAAGGCGTCATGAAAATTCAATTCTTTGAGAAGGACGCGCCTAACACGGTAAAGAACTTTATAACCCTGGCCGAGAAGGGTTTTTATAACGGCCTCGTTTTCCACCGGGTCATCCCTAATTTCATGATCCAGGGCGGTTGTCCCAATGGCATTGGTAATGGCGGACCTGGTTATAAAATTGATTGCGAGCTCACGGGAGAAAATCAATATCACGACCGTGGCGTTCTTTCGATGGCCCATGCAGGTAGAAATACCGGTGGCTCTCAATTTTTTATCTGCCATACCCGCGAAAGCACCAAGCACCTCGATCGCAATCATACTGTATTTGGGAAAGTGGTTGAAGGACTGGACGTGATTGATACGATTAAAATGGGCGATGTGATGGAGAAAGTGGTGATTAATAATGAAGTGTAAATCGGTTGCCAGTTTGCCAGTTACCGGTTTCGGGTTTCCTGGAATGCAAGTTTAAGGCTTGAATATTTATTTCAAATTACCATGAAGACAATCACATCAATAATAGCGGCTATTATTCTGAACGTTTCCCTTGCCCAAAACACCATCATCGTGAATGTGGATCAGGGGGATACCAAAATCAGCAAGCATATATACGGTCACTTCTCAGAGCATTTGGGCAAGTGTATCTACGGGGGATTTTATATTGGCGAGAAGAATACAAAAATTCCTAATACCAACGGAGTACGCAACGATGTAGTTGAGGCTTTGAAAAAATTAAAGGTCCCCAATCTCCGCTGGCCAGGGGGTTGCTTTGCCGATACCTATCATTGGAAAGACGGCATCGGACCAAAAGAGAAAAGACCTTCGATGGTGAACACCTGGTGGGGCGGAGTAACTGAAGATAATAGTTTTGGCACACACGATTTTTTGAATATGTGCGAGTTGATTGGCGCAGAACCCTACCTCGCAGCCAACGTGGGCAGCGGCACCGTTCAGGAGTTTACCGAATGGATTCAGTACGTGAACTTCAGCGGGGTCAGTCCGATGTCGAAACTGCGGTTGGATAATGGCCGCGAAAAACCCTGGAACGTGAAATATTGGGGCGTGGG
>JAYUHI010000271.1:0-4352 GCA_043767095.1 Bacteroidota bacterium | reverse complement strand
ATCAACGGAGTGAATACATCAGTATCATAATTACTGGTCTTGCCCTGAATGGCCATACACAACCGCTCGAAGCCCATGCCGGTGTCAACATGTTTGGCGGGCAAGGGTTCCAGCGCCCCTGATGAAAGTCTGTTGAATTGAATAAACACCAGGTTCCAAATCTCCACCACTTGTGGATGATCGGCATTAACCAACTCTATGCCCGGCTTTAGCTTTACCTCATGCTCTGGCCGAAGGTCGATGTGAATTTCTGAGCACGGGCCGCAGGGGCCGGCTTCACCCATCTCCCAAAAGTTATCTTTCTTCTTGCCGTGAATGATTCTTTCTTCACCTACAATAGGTTTCCAAAGTGCAAAGGCTTCTTCATCCATCGGAAGGTTATCTTCTTTATCTCCTCCAAAAACAGAAACGTAGAGCCTGTCCTTGGGTAGATTGTATTCAACAGTGAGTAACTCCCACGCCCATTCAATGGCCTCTCTCTTAAAGTAATCTCCGAACGACCAGTTGCCGAGCATTTCAAACATGGTGTGGTGATAGGTGTCAAAGCCCACATCTTCCAGGTCATTGTGCTTTCCGCTCACGCGAAGGCACTTTTGCGTGTCGGCAACTCGCTGGGATTTAGGCTTGCTATTGCCCAGAAAATAGTCCTTAAACTGCACCATACCCGAGTTGGTGAACAACAGCGAGGGGTCGTTTTTTAAGACCAGCGGAGCTGAGGGAACAATTAGGTGTTCCTTCGATTTAAAGAATTCTAAGAACTTTCGTCTGATTTCGCTGGAGGTCATGGTAAATTCTATTGTTTGATACGGGCAAGTTTTTTCTATATTTAGGCCTAATTTTTTTAGAAACGCTCAAAATTAGAAGTTTTTAAAGCTCATTGATGACCAAAACGAAATATTCCTATAACCACAAAACACTGCGCTACGAACGGGTTGACATTCGCTGGGGCACGGTTATTTTTGGGTTCCTGAGCTTATTGGTGTTCGGTGTTTTATTTTTTGTGGGGTTGGTTCTCCTCCAAAACAATCTCTTTGAATCAAAAGAGGAAGCAAGATTAAGGCAAGAGAATGAGTCGCTTAGAAAGCATCAAGGCGTGGTAGTCAGCGAGTTAAACTCTTCGGAGGTTTTATTAGCTTCATTGTACCTGCAAGAAGGTGAACTCCACAGAAAAGTATTTCTTACAGAAAAGCCAAATGACGGATCCAAGACCAATAAAACTGAAGAGATTCTGGGATTTGAAATAGCTGATTTTAAAAATCTTACCAATAAGCTGTTAGATAAAACATCTAAAAACCTGACCAAGGCATCGGTTCGGAGTTATGAATTCTCGAAACTATTCTGGCCCAGCAAAGATGATGTTTCCGAACTGCAATTCTATCCCACCAAAACCCCGGTTAAAAACTTCAGCATGAAAACCCTTGCATCAGGGTTTGGGAATCAGATTAATCCTTTCAACAAGCGGATGTACAGGCACAACGGCATCGATATCATTTGCGAGCGTGGCACCGAAGTAATCGCTACTGGTCAAGGGAAAGTAGTGGCAGCTGTCATGGATGATATGCCCGGAGGCAAAGGAAGCTATGTGTTGATTGACCATGTAAATGGCTACCGCAGCCGGTATTCACACTTATCAAATGTTTCCGTAACGTATGGTCAAAAGGTAAATCAAGGCCAGGTTATCGGAACGGTTGGCGCCAGCGGAAGCGCCATTGCCCCTCATTTGCATTATGAGATTCTTAAGGAAGGAAGTGTAATAAACCCTGTACTTTTTTTTGTGGAAGACCTGTCTGAATCCGAAATCTATCAGTTGGCTAAACTGAATAACCAAGTAAAACAATCCCTCGACTGATGGCAAAAATTTTCTACCGTTACAATCCGGCCACCTGCAAGTATGAGCCGATCATTCACTCCGGCAAGCAAGTTTTTAATAAAACCATTAGGTTTTTATTAGCTGCTTTTTTTATTGGTCTTTGCGGATTCATGTATCTCAACTTCAACTATTTAACCTACGATGAAATTGTTCTGAATAAGGAAAACGAGAGGCTTAAGCTGGAGTGGGAGCTGCTCCAAAACAAAATTAACTCAACCTCTGAAGCACTCGCCAAGTTGGAAAGTGAGGACGACAATTATTACCGCGTGGTGTTGGATTTGGAGAAATTGGATAAAACCATTCGCCATGGTGGTGCCGGGGGTAGTCAGAAGTATGTGTTGAACAAGAGTGAAAATGTTAAAGAAATTGCCGAAGCATATGAGCAGCTTAATAAAATTAGCAGCCGGATAGAAGTGGAGACTCAATCCCTGAGTGAAATCGATAACAGGGTAACTCGCTTTGAAGACATGATGGTGACCCGGCCAGCCATGCAGCCCATTGATAACAGAAGCCTCACCCGCTTCAACACTATTTTTGGGATGAGAAAGCATCCTATACATGGAGACTGGAGAAACCACAACGGCCTTGATTTAACGGCCGACATGGGAACACCGGTCTATGCCACAGGCGATGGAATTGTTGTTCAAGCCAAATATAACGGTGGCTATGGAAATGTGATTTTTGTAAGCCATGGTTATGGATTTGAAAGCCGGTATGCCCACCTTTCAAAATTTAAGGTAATAGGCGGACAACGGGTTAAACGAGGTGAATTGATAGGATACGTTGGCAATACGGGCCTCTCAACAAACCCCCATCTGCATTATGAAGTGCTGTACAACAACAAATGGATTAACCCCATCTATTTCATGTACCGCGATTTAAGCCAGGGTGAATACAATGAACTTCTTAGGGAAGCAAAAACAAAAATCGAAACAAAAATCGATAGAAGTCATTGAACTTCGAGGCAGAAAATTTCACGCGGCCGGGAAGCAATCACAATTTTATTATCAAAAGCCGCTGGCGAGGCTTCAAATAGTTCGGCAATTTTAGCCTTGTAGATAAGGTCTCCATTTAGCCCATCAAAAAGCATAACGAAGCCTTTACTGTCGGCCAGGAAGACATACATGTTGCCTTGCCGGTCGTAAATATCAAGCGGACTGGACCATGCATAATTATCCAACAATAGTTCCCAGACTTTTTCCCCGGACGATTTTTTTAGGGCTACCAACAAACCTTTATTCATGCCATTGTAGCGCGAGATACTAAAGACAGCTAAGTCGCTCCCATTTTGCTTGCCGATGACAGGCGTAGAAAGCATGCCACCGTTAACCGGGTGCTCGCCACGGATTGTCAGGCAGGCAAATTTTGATTCCCATACGGTGGAGCCATCGTTACCATTCAATTTTTTTACATACGTGTATCCCTTCGCCCCCTGCAAGTCAACTTCGTTGCCTGTGTACAAAAAGGGAACTCCATTTTCTTCTTCCAGTACTAACGTAGCATCAGTATCATCGTGATTCTGAGTAAACCAAATAGGATTAAAATCTTCAGATGAAAGGCATTGAATGAAACCATTGTTATCGCTGAAGTACAACCGGTCTTTGTAACCCACCAGGCTGTTTTCAATCCCCTGATATTGAGTTGGGTTAAACTGGTAGCGATATTTCGTTACTTCAGGAGATAAACTATAATAAGGATGGCTCATGGCGAATGCTGAGTTTAGATGGATGGAATAAACCAACCCATTCTCGCCACCTAAAAACAGAACGTCAGAGTCTTCTGCAACCAATGGAGCGCCATCAAAAGCCGACCACGGTCGATAGGCAAAAGAATCGCGGCCATTGATGAAGTACACCTTCTGTTGATCGATGAGGTTGAATATGCGAACGCCAAATTCACCGGTGTTGGAAATTCCCTGGCCTGCATACAATACAGGCCAGCCCCGCGGGTCAACGGTAACTGTTCCTTTAATTGGGTTGTTGATGTTAATTGCCGGCCTGGAAGGTTTTCCATTTTCGAGATCGAGAAAATAAATTTTTCCATCCAGCGAACCCAAAATCACTTCTTTAAAATTCGGATCGGCCTTAATGGCTGGCAAAACATTCATCAAACCGCGAACCGAGTCGCTCCATTTAATAATACAGGGCTGCCCCGTCCATCCTGCGCCTCCGCCCCATTTAGCATCACCACCTGTTGCATACGACCATTTGACCTTCAATGATTTAGGTCGATTTTCGAGGACACCATAAGACGGCCTGTCGCGGTAAGGGCCTCCCCGAAAAGTGGACACGCCTTCAACTTTTGAAAAAGAACTGGGAAATGAAATGGTTTTGAATGCCGGATTAGATGAATGAGGCAATTGTTTTTCAAATTTGAATTTTGCGCGGCTTATCGTGTCAACCGTGCGATTGCGTTTCAGATTTACCTTTCCCCGAGGCACAAAGGCAACGGTTAAAGAAATTATTGCACACAAAAAACCCAT
>JAYUHI010000270.1:0-10394 GCA_043767095.1 Bacteroidota bacterium | reverse complement strand
GAAGCGATAGCGGTGGGATTAACCCAGGCCCTCGAAGAAGACGAATACATTTTGCCCATGCACCGCAACCTAGGTGTTTTCACGGGGCGCAAAATTCCGTTCACCCGATTGTTTGCGCAATGGCAAGGCACCATGATGGGCTTCACGAAGGGGCGAGACCGTTCCTTTCATTTCGGAACGAATGAACACCACATAGTAGGAATGATCTCTCACCTCGGTCCTCAAAATGGAGTGGCCGATGGCATCGCACTTGGATCGTTGCTCAAAAAGGAAAATAAAGTAACAGCAGTTTTTAATGGCGATGGAGGAACCAGTGAAGGTGATTTCCATGAAGCTATCAACGTGGCAGCTGTTTGGGATTTGCCCGTGATCTTCGTGATTGAAAATAATGGCTACGGCCTAAGCACTCCCAGCAACGAACAATTCCGTTGTAAAAATTTTATTAACAAAGCCATTGGCTACGGCATTGAAGGCGTGAAGGTGGATGGCAATAATATTTTGGAAGTGTATGACACGGTGAGAAAGATCGCAGCCGACATGCGCAAAAATCCGAAACCGGTATTGTTGGAATGCATGACCTTCCGCATGCGCGGACATGAGGAAGCCAGCGGAACGAAATATGTTCCCAAGAAACTTATGGAAGAGTGGGCCAGGAAAGACCCGGTGGAGAATTTTGAAAAATATTTGCTGACTGAAAAAGTAATTGACGAAAAGTACATCGCGCAGCAGCGAAAAAAACTGAAACAGGAAATTGAAGCAGGGCTGGAAGAAGCGTTTAAAGAAACCCATCCTGAAGCAAGCACTCAAAAGGAGATGAATGATGTGTATGCGCCTTTCATCCAACACGTCATTTCCCCCCTCTCCTTTGGAGAGGGGCTGGGGGTGAGGTCAACCGAAAAGCGTTTTATCGATGCCATCAGCGATGGCTTGCGTCAAAGCATGGAGCGGTTCCCTAATTTAGTTTTGATGGGGCAGGATATTGCGGAGTATGGTGGCGTGTTTAAAATCACGGATGGCTTCGTGGAGAAATTTGGAAAAGGAAGAGTCCGCAACACACCCATCTGCGAATCGGCTATTGTTGGCGCGGGACTCGGCCTCTCCATCAAAGGCATGAAGGCAATGGTGGAGATGCAGTTTGCCGATTTTGTAACAGAAGGCTTTAATCAAATCATAAATAATCTGGCAAAGACCCACTGGCGCTGGGGCCAATGTGCCGATGTGGTGGTGCGCATGCCAACGGGTGCAGGCACAGCAGCGGGGCCGTTCCACTCCCAAAGCAATGAAGCCTGGTTTTTTCATACTCCGGGATTAAAAATTGTTTACCCTTCCAACCCAATCGATGCCAAAGGATTATTGTGCGCTGCCATTGAAGACCCCAATCCGTATTTGTTTTTCGAGCATAAGATGATGTACCGCTCCATCAAAGATTTGGTGCCCGATGATTTTTATACGATTGAAATCGGGAAGGCAGCTCTTACTCGCGAAGGCTCAGATTTAAGTATCATCACGTACGGCATGGGCGTGCATTGGGCTATAGAAGTTTTGGATGCCATGCCTGATGTTTCAGCTGATGTGATTGACCTCCGCACTTTATTACCGTGGGACAAAGAAGCGGTTGAAGCAACCGTAAAAAAAACCGGGAAGGTTTTAGTGCTGCACGAAGACACGCTCACTGGTGGCATTGGCGCGGAGATAGCAGCGTGGATCAGTGAGCATTGCTTCCATTACCTCGATGCGCCTGTGATGCGGGTAGGTTCTTTGGATACCGCCATTCCCTTTGCACCGACATTAGAGAAAAACTTTTTGCCAGTGGGGAGGTTGAAGGAGAGGGTGGAGGAGTTGGTGAGGTGGTGAGGTGGTGAGGATGTTTTCTTTGGCCAAAATCCAGGTTTTACATATTTCTTTAACTTGACACTATCAACACCATTTAAGAAGCATGCCTTTAAGCCTCAACGAAATCCGAAAACGAGCCACTGAGTTTTCAAAAGAGTGGGAGAATGTTTCTGATGAGCGTGCAGAAGCACAATCCTTTTGGAACAATTTCTTTAATGTATTTGGAGTATCCCGGAAAAGAGTTGCCTCATTTGAAAAACCCGTTAAGAAAGCCGATGGACATCAGGGCTTTATAGACCTCCTTTGGAAAGGCATCGTACTGGTAGAGCATAAGAGCAAAGGAAAAGACCTTGACACCGCATATAAACAAGCGAAAGACTATTTCCCAACATTATTTGGCGAAACCCGACAACCGAAAAATGACTATTTAGTATTTCCTGAAGTTTCTTCTGAAAGAAGGAAATATATACCCGTTGGCTTTATGCCTAAGGAAGTCATTACTATTATAGTTGCCTTTTTCCTGATTAGCAGTTCGCTCTCTGCGACCGCTCAAAAAGTAATTCAAAATCAATCGTTCAACTCGTATCAGCTTTTTCAGGAGTTGGATAAGTATGATGGACGCTCTCTGCGATTTGAGAATTGCAGATTTACCCACACCGCACAAGACAATATTACGCTTTGGGCTTTTGACGATTATACAGACGATAGCTCAAACGGCCACCGCGACTTGCTTCCTAAAAAACTGATCAACTATACGTTGGAGTTTAAGAACTGCCGCTTTAGTGAGGGCACTAATATGCAAGTGGTTTTCCTGGGGCTGTATTTCAATTACCCGGTGTTGATCAGCAATTGCACAGGGTATGGGGTCAAGTTTGAGCGGTGTGTTTTTGCAGGCGGCCTTCAGACGAAAGATTTAGCCTTTCGCTATCTGGAGTTTGCCTCCAATCAATTTTTCGAAAGCCTGACGTTTGCTGATGTAAGTGTAATAAAGGTTGTTGTTACCGATTCAAAATTCATTCGAAATGAATACTCGGCCGGTTTTGGAATTGCCTTTGAAGGGAAAGACGTATTTTCTGATTTTCTTATTTCCCGCTCCGAATTTCTGGACCATTCGACTTCCGCCCAACAAATGGAAAATGTGGATTCGCTGTTGCATGAAAACAGTGTGGTACGCTTTCATTCCTTTGATGCCAATCACTTTTTAATTCATGATTGTGTGTTCGACTGTTCCCTTCAGTTTGGAAATATTTCGGTGGACCGGAGTTTCGAGTACAAGAACAATACACTATACCGGAAAATTATTTTTGAGCAAGCGCCCAATATTCCAACCGAGAGCAGCACCCTGAAATATTCCTCCATAGAAGGAAAGATAGGTTCTGCTTACCCGATTGGTGATGGTGTTTTACGGTTTAACCGCTATGACAATGAAAACGAATACCTGAAAGATCAGATACGCCCCTGGATTGACACAGACGTAGAGAAAAACATTGTTCCGGTGTATAACAAGCTGCTCACCATTTACGATGCCAGTGCCGACATCGAGTCTTACAACAGTTGCTATAACCAAATGAAGAAGATTGAAAAAACTGCTTCTAAGGTTAAGTTCGAAACCGAACATAAAATTATTTATTGGTTTCGCTGGAAGATGGACAACTTCCTGGAATACTTCAATGCCTATGGCACCGACCCGGTGCTTTCGCTGGTGAATTCTTTTTATTGGATTCTTGGCTTCGCCATCATCTACATTCTCTTTCCCAGCGAAGATGATAACCTCCGGTTCCACAATATTCGCCAGGCCATTTCGCGTTATGTGTCGCATTTTTCCGAACAGCAGAAACAATTTTTCACGGCCGATGAAATCTATGAGAAAGAACTGGTGAGCATCCGCACCATGAAGAGTGAGTTCCATGCCAATATTGGAAAACTGCCACCCATTGTTTCCTTCATTGGCATGCCGTTTTACTATCTCGGTTTTCTGCTCACCGTAATCCGTCACCGCATCCGCAGCACAGTAAAATTCACTATCTATCAGGACTGGGGCGAGCAAACTCAATGGGGTAGGTTAAAAACCTCCACCATCATCAGTTTTAATTTTCTTGGCTTTCTATTGTGGGGAATATTTATGCGCGCAGTAAACAGCTTTGCCCTTAGCCTGAACGCTTTCGTTACGCTGGGCTATGGAGAGATTGAAGCGAAAGGCATTGCGCGGTATTTCTGTGTGGTGGAGGGTATGGTGGGGTGGTTCCTGCTTAGCATTTTCAGCGTTTCACTTATTAGCCAGATACTGCAATGAGGAAAATTAAGGCCTCACTCACCGTGCCTCACCTCACCCCCGGCCCCTCTCCGGGGCGGAGAGGGGTGACTCCCTATTGCTCATGCGGTTTTGATATTCGCTGTTTGTGTTACTAAAGACCAACTTGAATATAATTTGAAATGAACACAATAAACAGTAATTCCGAGGCACAAAAAAACAAAAGCGGGCACCCCTCTCCGCTTCGGAGAGGGGCCGGGGGTGAGGTGAAGGGCTCCAGTTTCTATCGAGACGCTTTAAGAAATGCCTTACTTACAATCATCCTCGCTACATTACTTTTTGCCTGTGGTAAGAAAGACCAATCAGATGAAGCTTTGCTTTGGGAGTATTACAAAGGGTTCACGTACGCGCCAGAGCTCTTCGATAGCTTGAGCCGGCTGGCCAAAGAGCCTTCAACCAAATTATTTTTTTCGGGACTAAAGTGTTTTGAAAAATATTCGCAAGACGAGAAGCTGGATTGCTACGACAGCGCTTTCAACATTTTCTCTGACCTTCAAAAACATTTTCCCGAAAATTACCTCGGCCACCTGGGCATGGGTTTGCTGATGACGGAGAAGGGAATGATGGTGGGTGATAAAATTTATTTTGATTCAGCCGTTCGTTTTTATGAAAACGCACACCGGGCCAACCCCGCCCATGCAGCCACGTATTATTATCGCGGACGGAATGAATATAACCGCGATAAAAATGCGGTGAACGAAAATGCTATCCGTTTTTTAGACACGGCCACGCAACTCAAGCCCGATTTTTTTAAAGCAGCCGAACGCTCAGCCCGTTTTCTCAGTCATTACTTAGATCTGGCCATTGTGAGCGCCAATAAAAATCCACTCGCTGAAGTAGCCTCCGTAAATGACCTGGAGCAAAAGTTTAATGCCACTTTCCCCCAGGCTAAAGATCGTGTTCGCTACTTATTTGCCCAAAGCCTGTCTATCGATCCTTCGTGGTATGAAACGTATCAAGACATTGCCAGCGCTCACCACGTATATAGCGCCAAAGAGCGTTTAGATTTTTTACAAAAAGGAATTGCCATTGCACGGAAGAAAAAAAGCAAAGACTCTCTTCAACTCATCAAGAGTTTGGCTAACCTGTATTATTTCGACTTGGTTGATTATGAAAAAGCCCGAAACGAGTATGGCCATTGGATTTCGCAGCACGGTAATGCTACCGATTATATCAACTTGGCCTGGTGCCAGCATTTTCTTGGACAACCTGAAGCGGTGCCTTATTTAATGCAGCAGGCGGTTAAAAAGGATAACAGCGGCAAAGCCTGTTTTGAATATGCCTTATTCTATAAAGAACAAGACCGCTACGGGGATGCCCTGACACAACTCGATGAAGCACTAAAGAAGGAGGGGAGAAATTCAGCGCAGACCATTGTAGGGAATATAGAACGCGCTAAGATTTTAGAACTGATGGGAAGGAAAAATGATGCACGGCTATTGTTGAATGAAATAATCAAAACAGGATTGGACACCGAAGAGGTTCAGAAGGCAGGTGTACTGGCAGAGGTGCTTTCAAAGAGGTAGATACAACAAGAAAAAATCCTTACTTAAAATATGCAACAATCTTCTGCTACCACACTCTTCCTCCCCATCGCGCTGGGCATCATTATGCTTGGGCTGGGTTTATCTCTTACGGTGTTTGATTTTAAACGCGTCACCCAATATCCAAAGGCCATCACCATTGCGCTGGTCTGCCAAATGCTGGTGTTGCCTGCCATTTGTTTTTTCATGGCAAAGCTATTCGGGCTTGGCCCGGAATTAAGTGTAGGGCTTATGTTGCTTGCGGCCTCACCGGGCGGGGCAACGGCAAATTTGTACAGTCACCTGTCCAATGGCGATGTGGCGTTAAACATAACCCTCACGGCTGTAAATAGTGTACTCACCCTTTTTACCTTACCCGTGATTGTAAATTTTTCGATGGAATATTTTCTCGGTGCCGGCCAGTTTATCCCCATGCCCTTCAGCAAAGTGGTGGAAGTGTTTGTCATTGTGTTGCTGCCCGTGGCGATTGGAATGGTGATCAAGAGCAAAGCCCCTCAGTTCGCAGGCAAAATGGACAAGCCGGTAAAAATTATTTCCGCCTTGTTATTGGTAGCCATTATCGTATCGGTCACCATCCGCGAAAAGCAAATGCTGATAGACAACTTTGCACAGTTGGGTATGCCTGTTATTCTATTTAATGTGCTCAGTATAGCCACAGGATTTTATTTGCCTCAGTTTTTCAACATTGGTAAAAAGCAAGCCATTGCCATAGGCATGGAGATAGGCATTCACAATGGCACCCTGGCCATTTACATTGCGCTGAATGTAATAAACAATTCAGCTATGAGTGTGCCTCCGGCCATATACAGTTTGTTGATGTTCTTCACGGCAGCTGCATTTGGATTTTTGGTGAACGTGGAGAAAAAGTCATGATGCATGAGTCCTTAGTCGTTGGTACTCAAGACTACCTCAATACTCAGGACTTTTTCCGCTTAAAACGAAAGTCACATTTTGTTGCCCCATTGGCGATCGTACCATTTCTAATCAGTTCAAGCCCGGCTAAATTTGACGTGAGATAATCTACCTCGCAAAGGATATTAGTATAATGACCGGATTGATGTTTGCTGAACAGCTTGCAGATTCCACATTCCATTATGTCGAACCCATAGCCTAACCCGTAAGTTTCTTCGGGGCGGGTGATGATGTTCACGGCAAATCCATCGGGATGGGCTTTGTTCTTTACTCTCTTTTTTAACTGGTGAATAAGTAAACGGGCGAGCCAACTTTTCACCAGCCGGCCCTGGAGCAGTTTTAATTTTCGATGCAGGTTATTTTTTGGTGTTACATACCGGTGCGCCACCTCAAGACAGGTGGCCCGGATATTTTCGTAGCCCACACCTTGCTTGTCTAACACTTTAATGATTGAGAGGAACATGCCGCAGAACGGTATTCTCCGGTCAACCGGGTTTTTTGAAGTTACGGCAAACTGTAAATCATTGTTCAGATTGTCGTATTCCTCTTTCATAGCAGTCAGTATGGTTTTGGAATTGACGGGATAATGCTGTTCGATAACCATTGCGAAATACCGGATGTGCTTGTTAAATGTTTTTGTAAGGTTAGAGTTCATCCTGTTGAAAGTAGATTCCGACTAACTTTTAAGAAAGCAGGCCTGCTGTTGGCCATTTCAGAACCATCATAACCAATGCCAAGAGCGGAGTAATGAGGGCAAGCAGTCCCCACCTTTCCCATGCTTTATAAAAACGGTGGTAGGTGTTCCAATCGAAATTCAATTCGTCATCCTGTTTTACGAGAGTCATTTGATATATTTTCTTTTGCAACGGAGCGACTTTCCAGGCAAATACAATTCCTGAAATCGTGAAGAGGATGATCGACCAGAAAATCCAACCCGTCCGCAACAGGGGAAAGTGACCTTGTACAGCGGCCACAATGCCACCGGTAACGATGATGATGACTCCAGGAATTGTAAAATACCGGTCGGAAATAATCAAGCCTTTGAATGCATGGTTAATGATGGAAAGGCTTTTTGTTTTGTTGGCACGGTGCATCCAGAACAACCCCGTGAAGATGTTGCCCAGAAAGACAATTACTGCCACGATGTGAACGAATTTGTAGAGTAAATAGGTGTTCATTTTGTGTGTCACTTAAAAGCAATGTAAAGCATCCCCCAACCCATCAATGTTCACCTGCTCAGTTCCCCTTCTTAAACCGGTCAAATTTATTGACGCCTGATTTTTTGGGGAACACATTGTCGCTTGTGTTCACATCAGCCGTTGCCTCCTTAGGATCAATCACAATATTCACAACTTCTTTCTCTTTCACGAAAACTTTTTTCACTTCGGTTTCATTGGTGCGCCAAATCTCAGCGGGGATCATCTCCATTTCTTTGGTGCCGTCCTTGAAAGTCCATTCAATAATAATAGGGGAAACAAGGCCGCCCGTATTCTTAAACGTGAGCTCATAGAGATTTTTGCTTTCGAGGTTAGTGCGCAACTCAGCTTCATTGATGCGGCTTAGAAATTCGCCATAACTACTTTCCGTACTTTTCACTAAGTTAAATTCAGTTGGGCCATTGCTAAAATCATTGGCTTTGCCTTTTGATTTGGTTGCTGGAAGGTCACCTTGCTGCACTGTAATGTTTTTTCGTTCAGGGTCGGTAACTGTTTTCTTCACTTTAAACCATTTCACTTCATCGAGGGTAACGTCCACATGATCGGTGCTGTAAAACCAGCCGCGCCAGAACCAGTCCAGGTCAACCGCTGAGGCATCTTCCATCGTTCGAAAGAAATCGGCAGGCTTCGGATGCTTGAACGCCCAACGCTGCGCATACTCTTTAAAAGATTTATCGAAGAGTTCCGGGCCCATCACGGTTTCGCGTAACAATGTTAACGCACCCGATGGTTTTGAATATCCGTTGGGGCTAAACGACCGGCCCTGGTTATCACTTGACCCCATAACCGGGCGCATGATACTCTTGTCCCCTTTCATGAAAGCAATCTGGCCTTTGGGAATGTCGCTGTCAATATCAAAGTCGGGATAGCGAACCCGTTTGGTTTCCTTTTCCAGGAATGTATTCAACCCTTCGTCCATCCAGGTCCACTGCCGCTCATCGCTGTTGATGATCATCGGGAAAAAATTGTGGCCTACTTCGTGAACAATCACACCCACCATTCGCTCTTTCAATCGTTGATCAACCTTTTTTGTTTTTGGCGGACGACCGTAGTTGAAACAAATCATGGGGTATTCCATGCCAATGCTGGCTGTGTGGATGGAGTAAGCCGTGGGGTAGGGATAATCAATGGTTCTTTCGGAATAGATTTCAAGCGTGTTCTTTATTGCCTTGGTTGATTCTTGCTCCCAAAGGGGATTGCCTTCTTTAGAGTAAAGCGACTGCGCCAACACATTCTTGTCGCCAATTTTAACACCTTGAGCATCCCAGATAAATTTCCGCGAATGGGCGAAAGCAAAATCGCGAACGTTCTCCGCTTTAAAATTCCAGGTTGATTTATTTTTCAATCGCAGCTTTTCTTTTTGAATGGCTTCCGCTTCCGAAACGATGATCACCTGTTTATCAAAAGTATTGCGCGCTTTTTCGAACAAGGTAAGTTGGGCAGGGGTCAGCACTTCTTTCGCGTTTTGCAGCCAGCCGGTAGCGCCCACAATATGATCGGAAGGCACCGTTATCTTCACATCGAAATTGCCAAACGTTAAAGCAAACTCACCGGCACCCAAATACTGCTTGTTCTGCCAGCCCTCATAATCATCGAACACACACAGGCGCGGATACCACTGCGCGATGGTGTAAACGTAATTAGCATCTTCCGGAAAAAATTCCATTCCACTCCGGTCGGCCCGGTTATCAACTATAGCCCTGTCGTTTATGTTATAAGACCATCGCATCGAAAAAGAAAACTTCTCACCGGTCTTCAAGGGTTTTGGAAGTTCAACCCGCATCATGGTTTGATTGATCAAAAAAGTGAGTGCATTTCCCTGGGAATCTTTAACATCGGCCACAGCCATGCCACCTTTGTATGGATAAGTGTGGAGCGACTCTGAAAGTAATTTTGCCGGAACAGAATCACGGATGGTGCTGGTGCTGGTTAACTTCATCAAACTATTATCGGCATTTATATTTTGATCTAACTGAAGCCACAAGTAGGATAATGGTTCGGGCGCATTGTTGTAATACGTAATAGTGCCCGATCCGGTAAGCGTTTGCTTGTCGTCATCTACCTCGGCATTCAAAACATAATCAGCCTGCTGCTGCCAGTACTTCGGGCCTGGTGCGCCAGAACCTGTGCGGTAGCTGTTGGGTGTTGGCAACTCTTCACCCAGTTGTTCAAATTTTCCCTGGTAGGATTGTTGGGCGTGGCTGATTATAGCTGAACTCAGAAAAGAGAATAATGCAATTTTAATTTTCATAATATGTGAATGATTTCTTCAGTCACCTCACCCCCCGTTCCTACACTACGTTTCGGCAGGCAGGCCCGGCCCCTCTCCGAGGCGGAGAGGGGTGACTCTTTGTTGATTCTTTATTACTGGATTGATAAGTGCTTGTTTTGAATTTTCTATTGTTACGCAGACTCAAGACTAATGACTCGAAACTAATTTTTCTTTTTCAATTCATCAAACTTAGAAGGCTTATCAATTCGGGGAAAAACGTTGTCATCAGTATTGATATCGGAAGTTTCTTTCTTAGGATCTACTACTACGCTGACTACTTCTTTTTCTTTAATGAAAACTTTGGT
>JAYUHI010000269.1:0-4372 GCA_043767095.1 Bacteroidota bacterium | reverse complement strand
ATGAGTTATTTTTATAGTGTTTAGTTACTATTTCCTCAGTCTTAAGTTTTGATTTTCCGTAGTTGCTCAAAACTTGTGTTCGGCCCCCCTCGACTTCTTCCGACACTGGCAGGTCGGAATGAGCATAAACCGAGGAAGAAGATATATGAACAAACGTCTTGCATCCACTCGCAGCCGTTACAACGTTTTTGGTGCCCTCAACATTGGCAGCATGCAGATCGGCAGGCTTAGCTTTATCATCCGCCAGCCCCGCGCAGTGGATGCATACCTCTGCCTTAGGTAAGTCAAGGGGCCTTGTGATGTCTGCCCGAACGTATGTTGAACAAGCCTGTAATTGGATGGGTGGAGTTCCTGCTCGGCCTAAAGCATACACTTGATGACCTTTTCCAGCAAACCACCGGGTGAGAAATGCACCAAGCGATCCTGTGGCCCCCGTAATAATTATTTTCATACAACTAATTCTGCCCTCAGCGTTTTTCGGTCAATCTTTTGTTGTCTTCCGGAAAGCGGTATCTTCCTAAAAATAATTTTGTCTGGCAATGCCTCGTGGTCTATGGAATATTTTCCAGAACGAAGCAGGTTCATCAATTCATTTTCCGAATAATTGTCAGACTCAACAACCAGAATAACTTCTTCATCGTGCTTAGGTTCGGAATAGACCCCAATCATAACGGCTTCGGATATTTTGGGTATATTCTTTATTGTTTTTTCATAAATGGCCGGATAAATATTGGTGTCCCTTCGGATGATCATGTCTTTTTTCCTTCCATTCAAAACCAGCGTGCCGTCCGGGGCCATATAACCTAAATCGCCAGTATGGTGCGGAGTTTCGCGTGAGCTCAAATGAAGGTACCTGGAAAAAAGCTGAGGCGATTGCACCAGAATTTCTCCATCGTTTGCCATAGACATGCTGATCCCTTCAACAGGCTTGCCAACAACATCTCCAGGGAAATCAGAATTAATTTTTTCCTTTCCATCAATGGTAGAAATAATGAGGTTCTCCGTCATTCCGTAAAGGCAAAGTACTTTGGCGTGTTTGGGTGCATTGGTATAAAGTATTTCTAGGAACTTTGGATGCACCGGAGCTGAGCCAAGGATAATAAGTTGTAAAGAATTGGGAAGAAGTCTCTGCTTTTTCCGGCAATACCCCATTAGCGGCAAATAAAAACTGGGAGGCCCAAAGAGCGTTGTGATGTTATTCTGTTCGATAAATCGGATGATCCATTTGGGCGGTTTGTTCCGGTTATATAAAAAGACAGGATTGCCCGAGCAAATGCCAAACAAGAGGAAATGGGGAAGATAAGCAGCAATGCGAACTTCTCTGGTTGAGGAAAGAATCTCTTTTATTTTAGTGAGGCTGCTAAACAAGGAGCCCACCGAATGCACCACACCCTTGGGTTCTGCTAAAGTTCCCGATGTATAGGTGACCATTAATTCCCGGTCTTCATCATTACCAAAAGATATCGCCCGCGAAGGTTCCGTATATATTTTTGATTGTCGAAAATGTTTTCCGAAGAGGGGAAGACTCTTGCCTGTGGCTACAACCTTGGCGCTGTTTTTAAAAGTGAAATAAAATGGTCTGTGAGAAAACTTAAGATACAAGGAACGGAGCAACGGATGTTCACGCAGAAAAAGTAACCTGGAATCTATAAACATCCACTGGGGATCAATTTGTTTTAATTTGGATTCGAAATTATCCCGGCCCATTTCGGGGTCAATGATGGACAGAGTTCCCTTAAGCATGGAAGATGCAAAAAATATTTCCAGGAATTCTTTCCCGGGAGGCGCAATGAGCACCAGGCGGTCATTCTCCTGAAATCCCTTTTCACGCAAGCCAACGGCCAGAGCAATGCTTTTTTTGTACAGATCGCCAGCCAATAAATTTTTTTTCCCATCAGAAAAAATGATAGTTGATTCCGCCAATTGGGAAAGGGAAAAAAGAAACGGTGTTTGGTAAAACTCCATCACCTATTTCCATATCATGAGTTGAACCGAAATGCTGATGCCTGCCGCCAGTCCGATAATCGCAATTTTATGTCCATGTCTTAATGTTCCATTTTGTTCGGCAACATGCAATGACAAGGGGATGGAGACGGCCGCAACGTTTCCAAACGAGCCGCTTATTTGCGTAAACTTATCCACAGAAATTCCAAAAGTATTGGCGAATATTTCAAGTGATCTGGACGACACCTGGTGGGTAAAGACATAATCCATTTCTGATAAAGACCACCCAGCTTCAGCAATGCACTCGAGCACAAATGAGTAGCCTTCGGTTACAAATAATTGAGTGAGTTCAGAAGTTTTTCCTTCGAAATAATTTTTATCCGGGTCAAATGGGAACATGGAACCGCCCCCTTGAATAGTGCATAAACTCCAATGCTTTCCCACTGTTTTGAATTTTTGGAAATACATACCACAACCATTTTGAGATGCCTCTACCATTACGGCAGAGCCCGCATCGCCAAAACTTAGGGAGGCCAGGCCTTTTTTCATTTCAACTTCATCATTGGGTTCGAAGCGAATCGTGTTACTTAATTTTTCTCCTGAGATGATCAATATTTTTTTATAAACGCTAGACACAATAAATGAACTGGCTACTTGCAAGGCTGTGACAAAACTGTTACACGCGTTTTTAATATCGAAGGCCGGACATTGCAAGCCAAGCTTGGCATGCACAATATTGGCGGTGGCCGGTTCAATCAGGTCGCTGCATGCGGAAGCGAATATCATGCAATCAATTTCACCGGCTCCATGCTTTTCAACCATGTTTCGGGCGGCATTGGCCCCCAGGTCTGACACCTGGACGTGATCGTTAGCATACCGTCTTTCGCGCACTCCAAACAACCGTTCCACCGACCCTTCTGCCAGAAGTTTTCTTTTCTTATTCACAATGTTTTCCAACTCACTGCTGGTAACGATCCGCTCAGGTAAGTATATTCCAATATCGCTTATGTAAGGCCTCATTTGATTTGAACGTTTAACAACCACTTCCAGAATAACCTGGTCACTGAGTTGAAGCCATTGAATCCCCGGGCAAAGTCAATTGCAGATTGCAGGCAGTTGCCAGAGAAATTTTCTTTATAATTTTTTCTTGCCGACTGATATACCTGTTGGGGATTACTGACTCCAGCGCGCTCAAAAATTTCCTTTTTTACATACATAGTCATCATAAAATAAATATGAACCGCCATCAACATGCAGTAAAGGGTACGCTTGATTAAGCCTGCATTATGTGTGTAGTCTTCCAGATATTTTTTGGCGAAGTAAATATGCCGGCCTTCTTCAATTTGATGCAACTCGGCAACCTTTCTAAAAACAGTAAAAACTTTTTTATCTTTCTGCACTTCCCTTCCGATGGCATCGGTAACCAGCTCCCCGGCAATCATGACTATAAACATGAACGGAGTGGGAAGGTATTGACACGAAACTTTGCTCCAGAAAAAATGTTGACCTGTGGGGAGGATTGGCCGGCCATTTACAACTTCAATTGCGCGGGCGAACATTTCCTGGTGCCGCGTTTCTTCAATAATCTCCCGATACATAAATTTGGTTTCGGCCATGCCTGCTTTGAGTTTGGAAATCTCTCTTCCCAAAAACTTAACGGTCAACGCTTCAAGCCACGCGTAGGAGTACATGAACTGAACCGCTTCATGGCGTTCAATCTCTTTAATCTGATTTTCAGAAAGCTGGTCGTAAATGGGAAGACCCTTGATCGAAATTAGATTTTCCGGGAGGAAGCGTTCCTCTTCTGTCGGTTTGTTAGCCCAGGGGATATACGTCTCGGGCATCAGGGGTTTCTCAATGCTGATTCGTGTAAGACGCTCTATTGCCGCTGTATCCATATCAATACGTTTGAAATCCTTATTACGGTTACAATATTATTGAACCAAACGATGAGCGAAAGGTATGACATCCTCAAGCATGCTGAGTGGCATATATTGCCAATGCCGCGAAAATGTTTTGCAATATTTACTGAAAAACTTGTTAAACACTTACAGTGCTTCGATTCTTCGCCAATACCTTCAAATTTTAATTAAGCTGTTTTCTAATTGGCTACATTGGAAATTGAATGTTCGACCTACCTCTTGCCACCAACTTACTGCTGCACACCTTCTCATTTAAAAAGAGAAGCCTGCGGTTCCCCACGCCCAAGAGGTTGTTTGGTGTGCTGATTACTCTGCCTTTCTTTTTCATTTTGATCCTGGTGAACAGAATGTTTATGGCACTCGACTCAATAATCTTTCCTGCTTTTAAAAAATTGAAATTGAGCAGCGTAGTCTTTATTACAGGCGTTCCCCGCAGTGCCACCACCTACATATATTACTTGATGGCAAAAGACAAAAACAATTTCACTTGTTTTAAACTTTGGGAA
>JAYUHI010000268.1:0-4383 GCA_043767095.1 Bacteroidota bacterium | reverse complement strand
GGGTGACACACCTGTAATTGTAAGGTTGACACAAAAGGTTTGTCAGTCTGAGCTTGTCGAAGACTGAATATCCAGTGACTTTGATTTGGCTAACGCTTTTATCAAATCCCAGTTTTGCTCGAACAAGGCTTCCTTTTTCTTTCTACCCCAGCCCTTTAATTGCTTCTCCCATGCGATTGCTCTTTTAACGTCAGTAAACCGCTCAGTGTATTTCAAAACAACAGGCCTTCGTTTGTAAGTAAAGCTTTCTGGATTAATACCCTCATTGTGCTCCCAAATCCTTCGTTCAATGCTGTTGGTTATTCCTGTGTAGTAGAAACCATCAGAGCACTCAACGATATAAACATAATAATAGAATTGAGACATAGCTGCAGATTATTCAATTACCCTTCGACAAGCTCAGGGTGACATGAAAATAAAAAAGTGCAAGCCTGTAAGCCGGGTTCTGTATCCCGATTTACATCGGGACTCTTATCATTTATCTGGCCGCGCCATTACTGGCGAAGTCTAGCAGCCTACCCGCCAAAGATTGAGCAGAGCAGCCCTCTTTTACTCTGGCATATTTGGCCTTTCAACTCGCAAGGTTTACCATGCCCCTGATGTCGCCATCAAAGCGGTGGGCTCTTACCCCGCCTTTTCACCTTTTCCCATCACGACAAAGTCGATACGGGTAGTTTGTTTTCTGTGGCACTGTCTGTCTCCCGCTTTTTGGCGGGATCCTTCCCGTTAGGAAGTGCGATGCTCATATGTTGCCCGGACTTTCCTTCCCGATGTTTAATCGGGACGATAAGACGGCTTGCACAGGGCAAAGGTAACCTCATCCCCGGCCCTTCTCCAAATGGAGAAGGGTGCCCCTTAAGAAGTCTATCAAGAAACTTGGACCGTCAGTATTTAAACAACCTTCCTCACCACCATGATTCCATCCCGCACTGGCAAGAGAACATTTTCTACCCGTGGGTCTGCCTGGATTTTTTTGTTAAACTCCTGTATGGCCTGTGTGTCTTTATCAGGGTGTGGCGCTAAAACCTTTCCGCTCCACAGCACATTATCAGCCAGGATAAACCCGCCTGTTTTCACTTTATCAAACACTAGGTCATAATATCTGGAGTAATTAATTTTATCGGCATCAATAAATACCAAGTCGAATACTTCATTGATTTTGGGGATCAACTCCAACGCATTGCCAATCCTAAAATCAATTTTATTTTTGAATTCTGATTGATTGAAATAATTCCTAACACGCTCCTCCAGTTCTTCATTAATGTCCAGCGTAATAATTTTTCCATGTTCCTGTAGGCCCTCAGCCAGGCACAAGGCCGAGTAGCCGGTGTAGGTTCCGATCTCTAAAATTCTTTCAGGCTTAATCATGCGACTAATCATGGCCAGAAGCCGGCCCTGCAAGTGACCCGATAGCATGCGGGGCATTAATACTTCGGCATTTGTATGGCGGTTAATTCTATTAAGAAGTTCACCTTCTCCTGAGGTATGGAGTTCGGAATACTGCTGAATTTCGTGTGGGGTTATCTCCATGAAAATGATTTTCAGATTTCTAATTTCAGCTATTTCAGATTTTCAAGCCCTTCCAAATCTGGAATTTAATCTTCACCACTTCCGCCAATCTTGCAAAAGTTATCCATGCCCACATGGAGCAGCGCATCTCCGGCATTCACTACCGGGTTGTTGTTGAGGGCAAGCACATAACCTTTGGTTGGCGCTTTTAATGTTTCTTTAAATTCTCCGAATGGGTCTGTTATCGTTCCTACAATCTGGCCCTTTTCAATGAGGTCACCACAACGGATCGTGCTTTGAAATAACCCAGGCGATTTAGCCCGCACCCATGCAGAGTTCCAAATGACTTTATTTTCTTCTTTCGGTTCGGGAGCCCAGTCATTCATCTTTAAATGTTTCATCAGGCGGAGTGTTCCATTGATGCCTTCTTCTATGGCGTGCTGATCAAACCGGATTGATTCCCCGCCTTCATACACAATAATATTCCTTCCCTTTTTTGCCGCTGTTTGCCTTAACGAGTGCGGACGAAATGGCGAGTCAATGGTGAAGGGTGCGCAAAAGGCATTGGCCAGGTCCACATTAGTTTGCTCCTGCATCACGCAGCGCACTTGCGGATAGTTAGTCCGGCTGGCGCCACCTGTGTGAAAGTCAACGCCATAATCAATGTAGGGAATTACATCGTGCGTCATGTGCCAGGCAACACGGGCGGCAAGCGAGCCTGTTTTGCTTCCCGGGAACGAGCGGTTAATATCTTTACCATCCGGCACTTCACGCGAGTAATTCAGAAAACCGTAAACATTTATAATGGGCATGCAAATTACTGTGCCGCGTTTGGTTCGGTGCAACCCGGTGTCAATAATCCTTCGCACTATTTCCATCCCGTTAATTTCATCGCCATGCATACCGGCCATGAGCGCCAGCACGGGGCCATCTTCTTTGGAGCGGTTCACATAAATGGGTGTATCAATTTGCGTGTGCGAGGGCAGCCGGGCAATGTTGATGTTTATTTCTTTGAATTCGCCCGGCCTTATTTCATGGCCAGCTATCTCAACTGTCTTCATTTTGATTGAGTAAATTTTCTATACTTGAATTTTCTGATCCTGAATTTTAAATTCCTCCGTCAAAGTTCTAATAATTTCCCCTATCGGGCGAATGCTTTTCACATGTTCAATCGCGGGGCCCGCACACCAAACAGTTTTGTACGTGGCTCCGAAGGCAGCTTTCTCAACCGCCTTCATGCCGCGGAAAGCAATCAACATCTTCGCATATTTTTTCAGCGACTTGTTATGGTTCAGAATCCATTCCAGCCAATTGGCTTTAGTGCCCAGTTGTTGCACATAAGGCGTGTTGATTACCGTGAGCGGGGAGCCCGATAGTTTGTTGGTGCTCACAATATCTTTTTCACCATAATCCACCATGGCTTGTTTGTATTCAGGGGAGATGTCGGCCTCATCGCAGGCAATAAAAATCGTTCCCACCGATGCTCCTGCTGCGCCCCAGTCCATTGCTTGCTTTAAGTCTTTTCCTTTCGCGATGCCACCGGCAGAAATAACCGGGATGCTGCATTGCTGGCTGAGCAAGGTCACCAGTTCCTTTGGCGACATATTGCCTGCATGACCACCGGCCCTGGAGTTCACGGCAATAATTCCATCGGCCCCCAGGCTTTCCACTTTTTTTGCATACTCCAAATCCACCACATCGCAGAAAACTTTTATGCCAAGCGGGCGGCATTTTTCTATTGTCTCTTTAGGGCTACCCAATGAGGTGATGATGTAATCAACTTTAAGCTCCAGCAAAGTTTTAAGTTGCCCAATGTATTTGGGGTTCGATTTATTCACAATCAAATTCACACCAAAGGGCTTGGGCGAAAATGATTTTATCTCATGGATGGCGTCACGCAATTGTTGGTCCGTCCTGTAGTTCAGTGCCGGAAAAGCCGCAGTCACTCCGTTTTGCAGCGCAGCCTTCACCATCTTGGTGTTCGAAATCAGGAACATGGGCGCCACGATGATCGGATAATCAATGCCGAGGAGTTGGTCGAGAGTAGGTTTGGCCATGTGGTAAAAGTAAACTTATGATGCGAATAAAATAGGTTGCCCGAGTGGATACCTCCCGGAGGGGACTTCGTCTTGAGCCCTGTGCAATCCACGTTTAATTATTTTCTATTCAAAAAATCATAACCGTCATAATTCAAAAGCACTCTTGTAAAAATTATTCTTCTGAAGAAATTCAATCAGTTCGAGATAAAACGGATGAGAGCCAAGGGTAGCACTATCGCCCACCATCATTAATTTTTTCTTTGCCCGGGTCATGGCCACATTAGTTCGCCTGATGTCAGCCAGAAATCCAACCTCCTGATTATTATTACTTCGAACAAAACTGATCACAATAGCGTCCCGCTCCTGCCCCTGAAAAGCGTCAACCGTGTTGATGGAAATGAGTTTATGCAATGGTTCTATTAATGGCGAGGCTTCAGCCAGTTTAACCAATAGTTCTACTTGCGCGCTGTAGGGTGTAATGATGCCAAGCGTAATTTTTTCTTCCATCCAATGATCGGGTGAAATTTCTTCAATCAGTTTTTCAACCTGATGGATAACCAGTGCGGCCTCTTCATCATTGTAGCGGCTTAACGTTTCCGGATTTTGTTTTTCCAGGTATCCGCAACCCGCGGTATCAATGAATTCTACAGGCTCTTGATTTATTCGAAGCACTCCGGTTTTAACTGAATCATGCGCTATCAGTTCACTCTTATAAAAATGTTTGGAGGAAAAGGCCATGATGGACTGGTTCATGCGATATTGAATGTTGAGCAGGCTGGCGGTGGAGGGCTTTTGATTAATCATCCGTTCAAAAAGAGTAACGCTTAAACCTTGT
>JAYUHI010000267.1:0-10444 GCA_043767095.1 Bacteroidota bacterium | reverse complement strand
TCATCTCTATTCTAAGCATTGCCTGTATTCTGGCTCTGGTGTTGATTGGCGGTCTTTGCATTTACTGTTTTACCAAAGCCTTTGGGTTGAGTTTTCTCGGAACACGAAGACAAGAAGATTTTGTTGAACCAAAGGAGGTGCCTTCGGTAATGTTGTTTCCGCTTTTGATTTTGGTTGGATTTATCATAGCCATTGGTGTTATGCCTTCATGGTTTGGTGCTGGCGTGATAACTATTGTTCAGCAATTAATTGTTGGCGAAATCAATTCTGAATTTGCAGCGAGTGCTATTCAATCTCTAACAGTGGTCGGTCAAGTGAATATGCTGGTGATCATAATGGTTGCCCTAATCCTGGCGATTCGGGCATGGCAGCAATCCAGAATTAAAATCACATCGGGGCCTACCTGGGGTTGTGGGTATTCCGCAGGCGATTTCCGCCATCAATACACGCCTACTTCTTATGCCGACAGTCTTCGGGAATTGGCAAACCCGGTGCTTGATTTCCGAAAGACTTACCAATCGTTTTCTGAAACTGAAATTTTTCCTCAGGAAAAAAAATTCCATACCGAAAGCAAAGACCTCGTAGAAGAAAAAACCATACTGAGTTGGGTAAATTATATTGTGGATTTCCTGCCGAAGCTGGGCAAGGCGCAATCGGGATTAATCAATCATTACCTGTTATACCCCCTGCTCTTTTTGATTTTAATAGGTTTTCTAATTGTCATAAACGTGCTGTAATATGTTATCCATAATTTTAATCCTTAGCGCGGTAGTTTACTTTCCAGGAGTAATCGTGAAAGTGAAGGCGATGTTTAGCGGAAGAAAAGGCCCCGGCATCCTTCAGCCCTGGTTCGATATTTTTCGGTTATTGAAAAAAGGAAGCGTGTACAGCACGGCCTCCAGTTTTGTTTTTCAGATTGCTGCTCCTGTTTATCTCACCACGGTTTTGGTGGCCGCTACGTTCATCCCCTTCGAAGAATCTACAGCCCTGGTTTCTTTCGCTGGCGATTTTGTGCTCTTCGCTTATTTGCTCGGCCTTGGCAGGTTTTTTCTAATTCTGAGCGCCCTTGATGTATCGAGCGGGTTTGAAGGCATGGGCGCCAACCGCGAGGCATTTTACTCCATGTTGATGGAGCCGGCCTTTTTTATTTTGATGGGCTCGCTGGCTATGTTCACGGGTTACACTTCCTTTCATGACATTTTCGCCAACCTACATTACAATAGTTATTTCTCTGCCATCATCGCCATCATTGCGGGCTATGTGCTGGCCAATATCACGTTGGTAGAAACAAGCCGTCTTCCGGTGGATGACCCGCTCACCCATTTGGAACTCACCATGGTACATGAAGTAATGGTGCTCGACCACAGCGGCTTCGACCTTGGCATAATCAAAATCGCCAATAACTTAAAGTTTGTCCTGTTCAGCACACTCAGTGCCAATTGTATTATTCCGCAATCACTCGATTTATGGTTGAGGATTGTGATTTTTTTAGTGGCTCAACTCATCATGGCAGCTGGCATTGGCTGGCTGGAGTCGTTCCGGGCAAGAAACAAAATGGCCATGAACGCCCAATACATTCTTTCCATTAATGCGGTGGCGTTGATTCTCGTTTTCGTAGCCATGATTATTAGAAATAAAATATAACAACCCGATGGCTATAAATTTTGAACCACATAGGCACATAGAAACATAGGAAATTCACACGATTCTTTTACCCAATATCCGTGAACATTAAATTTAAAATTATTGAGAGTTATCATAGACTATGTGTTCAATCTATGTGCCTATGTTTCTATGTGGTTCAAAAATACTATCATAAAATACAATATAAACCATGATCAATTTCCTCATCATCCTGTTCATCATCTCACTCATTTACCTGGCCAAAGTGGAAATGGTGAAGAGTTATTTTACGCTGATGGCTGCGCAAGGCGTTCTGCTCTTTGGCCTGGCTTACTTTGAGTTGAAAGAACTGGACATTATTCACCTGTTGTTCATCCTGTTCGAGACACTCATCTTCAAAGCCATCTTTGTTCCCCTGTTTTTAAGGCGGATTACCCGGAACCGTATCCACCGCCATCACCACGCGCCTATCAAAGGGTATTACTCTGTTTTGATCACGGCTGTTATCATCATCGGGTGCTTTCTGATTTCGTATGAGATTCATGATGAGCTTACCATCAATGCTGATCAACAGGTAAAGTATTTTACTGCCGCTATTTCGTCCATCGCAGTAGGCTTATTCATCGCCATCAACAACCGCGATCTTGTCACGCACCTCATCAGTTATTTAGTAATTGAGAATGGCATATTCCTGCTGTCGCTCGCCCTGGGCGGGGAAATGCCCATGTTCGTCAACTCTGCCATCCTGCTCGACATTTTCACCAGCGTATTGATCATGGGGATGTTCTTCAACAAGATGAAAGATTACTTTCAGAACCTGGATGCCGGTGAACTTTCACAACTTAAAGACTAACCTACCATGTATTCGTTTTTTATTTTCACCGCCTTGCTCGCTGCTCTAACGTACTTCGTGCGGGGCAAAGTGCTTAGTCATGGCATGGTCTTTCTTTATGTGGCAGTGATGATGGGCCTTGGCTTGTACCTCTTCCCGCTGGCGGGAAGTACTATCAATGAATATTTTTTCAGCGACCATCTGGGCTTGATTTTTTATTCCATCCTCATCTTAGTCAGTTTTATTTCGGCCATTCACTATGTGAAATTTGTGAACAACCGGAGCGTGAAAGCCACGGATATGGCGTTGCACAATGCAGGCACTATTTTTTTTACGGGCGCCATCGTTGGCGTTTTGTTCACCTCTCACTTCGGCACGCTCTGGGCTTTTATGGAGGCCACCACGTTGGGAGCGTCCGTTCTTATTTACCACAACCGGAACCAAAGCGCCCTCGAAGCCACCTGGAAATATTTGTATGTGTGCTCCATCGGCATTGCCCTGGCATTTGCCGGTGTGTTGTTCCTGGGTTTTGCAGCGCAGCAGATTGGCCACGTTGATTTTTCTTTTGCCGCCATCAAAGCCGAAGCTGCACAACTCAATACGGTTTGGCTGAAAGCCTGCTTTCTTTTGATCCTTACCGGGTTCAGCGTTAAGATGGGATTGGTTCCCTTGTTTAATGTAGATATTGATGCCAAAGATGCTTCCCCTTCACAAGTAGGAGCCAGCCTTTCTTCCGTGCTGATGAATGCAGGATTTGTAGCCATTTACCGGTTTTACGAAGCCTTTTCGGGAACAAGCCTGCTGCCCTGGATGAACAAACTGCTCATGATCACCGGCCTTCTTTCTTTATTCTTTGCAGCCGTGTATGTGCTGCGCGTAAAAAATGTGAAGCGCCTGTTTGCTTACTCCAGCATGGAGCATGCTTCATTGGTGATCATCGCCTTTTCTTGTGGAGGCCTGGGCTATTTCGCAGCCATCTTACACCTTATCATGCACTCCTTAGTGAAATCCAGTTTGTTTTTCCAGGTATCGCAAATGCACCGCATGTTCAATAGTAAGTTGGATGAGAACATCGGGAGTTATTTAAAAGTAAACCCTCTGGGCGGAATCGTTATGCTGCTTGGGTTTCTATCCATCATAGCCATGCCACCGTCCGGTATGCTGATTTCTGAATTGTATATGTTCCAGGCGTTAGTGGGCAAAGGGTATTGGGTGGTGGCGATAATAGTTTTATTGCTCGTGTTGATCATCATTTATGGTCTGGCGATAAAAATGCTTGGGATAATTTTTCTGAAAAAGAACATCTCGGCCGTCAATATGCAGGGGTCAACTCCATACGAGTCGGCCATGCAAATAGTCTTGATCATTATTGTTTTTTATATCGGTCTTTTCCGGCCTTCCATTATTGTCGATAGTATAAACCTGGCCATTCAATCTTTACCTTCTTAATTATGGAAACATCAATAGGAGCCAGTACTTCCGCATCGGTGAAAAACCAAGGTGTAATCCTGCTGGATAATATTCCTGTTTTGCCTTACGATAAATTCTATTCCGATGTAGTTACCATCATGAAACAGCCTCCCATTCATTGTGTGAATTATTATGCTTACGCGGATGGAGACAACCTCAAATTCATTTGCTGCCTGGCCGATGACCTGGCTGGTGACATTAAAATATTTTCGCATGAGATGCTGAAAAAAGAGAAGATGCAGCTCACTTCCATCACCCACGAGGTGTATGCCTTCCATATTTTTGAAAGGGAGATAACAGAAAACTTTGGCGTTGAATTTATTTACAATCCGTGGAATAAACCGGTGCGCTATGCCTTCAACCGGGCCGATAAAAATAAAGTCATCAACAACTATCCATTCTATAAAATCCAAAGCGATGAACTTCATGAAGTGGGTGTAGGCCCCATTCATGCGGGCGTTATCGAACCCGGCCACTTCAGATTTCTTTGCAATGGTGAGACGGTTCTCCATCTTGAAATCCAGTTAGGCTGGCAGCATCGGGGTTTGGAATCACTATTTCTGCAAAAGCAATCGCTGATCCAACGAACCATCTTGTCGGAGTCTATTGCGGGAGATACTGCAGTTGGCCATTCCCTGGCATTCGTTTCATTGATGGAGGCACTGGGCGGTGTAGAAGTTTCCGAAAGGCTTGAGTTGGAGCGCACTCTCGCGCTGGAACTGGAACGCATTGCCATGCATGTGGGCGACTTAGGCAATATTAATATCGGCATGGCCTACCAATTGGCTTCTTCTGTTTTTGGAACATTGCGCACTCCGGTAATCAACTACACTCAAACCTGGTGTGGCAATCGCTTTGGGAAGGGATTGAATAGAGTGGGAGGAACACATTATCCCTTTACCCATGAGCTGGGAGAAAAGTTGATGGATTTAATGGAGCGCTTTAAAAATAGTTTTGTGCCCATGGCCGACCGCACTTTTTCGTTGGCCACTTTTTTAATGCGCGCGGAAAACATTGGAAAAGTTACCGGCAAACAAATGGAATTGATTGGAGCGGTGGGCATGGCTGCCCGCGCAGCTGGGGTGTCGCGCGATTTGAGAACAACCCATCCATTCGCGGGATACAAAAAATATAAAATTCCAATTCAAACTTTAGAACGGGGCGATGTTTGGGCCCGTGCCATGTTGCGCAACAATGAAGTGAGGGATTCTATTTCCCTCGTACGTCAATTGGTTGACGAGGTTTCTCAAATGGATTTGCCTTCGAAGCCTATGGCAGAAAAGGAAATTCGCCTGGCATCTAATTCATTTTGCATTTCGATGACCGAAGGCTGGCGCGGTGAAATTTGTCATTGCGCGATAACGGACAGCAACGGTTCCATCAAGCATTACAAAGTGAAAGACCCATCCGTGCATAACTGGATGGCGTTGGCATTAAGCTTACGCGATTTGGAGATTTCAGATTTTCCTATCAACAACAAGAGTTATAACCTGAGTTATTGTGGACATGATTTGTAAAATGGTAAGCAGAATAAATGGTAACCGGTGGCCGGTTACTATTGCCACGACCTTTAGGTCGTGGATAAAAAGCAAAAGGCAAATTGGCTTTAGCCAAATTTTAAATCAGGTTTGGCTAAAGCCGATACCAGTATATTCAATTAGCCCACGACCTGAAGGTCGTGGCAATTAAACAAAGAAAGTATGTTTGAAGAAATACAAATCCTTAAACGCCTCGGTAAGCAATTCATCCCGGATGTGACTAAACCTCAAGTGCCCGGTCCATTCAAAGGCAGGCCAGAGATTTCGACAGTAAAGGTTGATGAAGAAGCATTGGCAGCTTTGTGCCCAACAGGAGCCATCAATCGAAATCCGGTGAGTATTGACATGGGCAAATGCGTGATGTGCGGAGAGTGCTCATTCGCCTTCCCTAACAAAATAAAATTCACCACCGATTATAAAATTGCCACCAATGTCAGGGAACGATTGATTGTGAAAGAAGGTGATGTGAACCCTATAACGCTTGATGAATCCAAAATAAGAGCCGGGATACGTTCGCTCTTTGGTCGTTCATTAAAACTGCGTGAAATATCAGCAGCCGGTTCGAATGCCGATGAGGCCGAGTTGAACGCGTGCGGTAATCCGAATTTTGATATGGGCCGGTTTGGAATTGAATTCCTCGCTTCGCCCCGTCATTGCGATGGCATTGTAATCACAGGGCCCATTTCCGGGAACATGGCCGAGGCGGTTCAAATCTGTTACGATGCCGTGCCCGATCCCAAAATCATTATCCTGGTTGGCACCGATGCCATCAGTGGCGGAATTTTTTCCGGAAGCCAAGCCCTCGACAGAAGTTTTCTGGAGAAATACCCGATTGATCTTTACGTGCCGGGCAACCCGCCTCATCCGCTCACTTTTGTAAATGGTGTGCTGGAGTTGATCCGTGCAAAGCAAAAATAAAAATGGCAGTTCGCCAGTTGATGTCGTTGTTCAAAAAAAAAGGGGCGCCTCTCCGGCAACCCCTTTCACCTTATACTACAACTAAACCAATTCAACTCTATGATGACCGGTAGGCCATCTCATAAACAGACCGCACATGCGGCCCCATAAACACGCGGGCATAAATGCGGATGATGGCCAACCCGTCCACAACAAAACTTAAAGAGACAAAAAACGCCAGTGCCAACTGGTCTTCGCGGATGTGGGTGAAGATCAAGTCTTCTCCAATAACGGTTGGGGTTATCGGAAAACCGATGACCGCCAGGCACGCCAGTAGAAAAACTAAAGACAGAATTTTATGATTATAAGAATGCCCGTGGAATTGATCAAGATCAATACTGCCTTCTAAATGTTTAAGCCTGACCAGGCAGCCATATCCAACTACAGCTCCTGCCACTATGCCGCTCAGGTATAAAAATGTGTGACTGAAAGTAAAGTGATCATTAAAAGAAATGGCCAGCGCTACCCAAAAGTGATTGAGGATAATTAAAACAAAACTAAGCCGGGCATGAACTCTTTCGGTGAAGGATTTTAACACCATCAACACGCCTATCAAACTAAAAGTGATGGGAAGCCATTGATGAATGCTTGCGGGAATAAATTCCTCGTAGTAAAGGCTCGTCAATCCCAACAGGTAAGCCGGAATAAAAAACAGAAGCGCTTTTTCAGTGGTGAGAAAGCCGAACATCTTGCCCGCGTTTTTTACGGGGTTCCACAAAAAACGGTACATGAGCGAATCTAAATTCCACTCTTTGATGCAGAGCATGTAGAGGGAATATTCGAGTTTCCTGGGAAAGGTATCTTCGATGGATGCCTGGCGGGGTTGAAAATTATAGAACTGGTCGCGGATGAGATAGCTTACCACCGAAGGAGAAACCAGCAGTTGATACGTGCGCAGAAAAGCATTGCCGGCAAAGTGGAACAACGCTAAGTAATGCAACCCGGCCGCCACTTCAATAAATATGATTCCGATCTGAGCAATGGATGAATACGCGATTTGACTTTTTACCGATGACTGCACCCGGGCAATGCCCGTAGTGATGATAGCGGTAAACAATCCCATCAAAGCAATCATAATTCTTACGGAAGTCTGTTCTTGCCAGAGCGGATACGTGCGAAGCATGAGAAAGACCCCCAGGTGAACGGAGAGCGATCCATAAAATATGGCGCTCGATGGCGTTGGTCCTTCCATGGCTCTTGGCAGCCACGATGAAAATGGCAACTGAGCCGATTTGGCTGCAGCCGAAACCAAAATCATGACCGATATAAAAATCCCAATCCAAGTGTGCGATTGCAGGTGCTCGTGAACCAACCCGGCATTGTTCAATCCCTCGAACGTGATGTTTCCGTGGAAAAGGTGATGGCTCATCCACATAGCCAGTATCAGCCCCACATCGCCAATGCGGTAAATCGAAAATACTTTTACGGCATTCTTAACGGGCAGGTATCGTTCGCGATAAAAGGCTATCAGCAAAAAAGAGGATATCCCCAACATCTCCCAGCCAATAAACAGGGTTTCCATGTTGCCTGAAAGGATGATCATGTTATACCCGATGTAAAAGAAAAGGATGGTATTGAAGAATCGCTTGTAGCCCGTTTCGCGGTGCATATAATAGCGGCTATAGACAACAACCAAAAAAGTGAGGAACGACCCCACCAGCATGTACACAGCCGTGATCTTGTCGAAATAGAAATCTATATAAAATTCATAGGCTGAGCTTTTGAACAGCATGTAATCTTTCAGGTTCAGGGTGGGCATACCGTTCCAAACCCAAATCCCCAAAAATATTACCAGGCACAGAAAGTGCAGCCCTACGGATAAAAAAGTAATCCATGAAACCTGGTTTTCTTTTCTGCCGGGCAGCAGCAGGCTGACGATAAAACCTACCAGCGGGAACAAAATAAAATATTCCAAAAATTCTTTCATGTCTTATTAATTGATTGCCAGCACGGGCATGTTGTCTTGAAACTGTTCGAAAAGTGCATTGAAGTCAGAAACCCTTTTTGGTTCCAACCCACCCGTTTGATAAGGTAGAAACTCACCATTAGCAAAAACTGAAATCTGGTATGTTTCTGGATTGACCGCTACTAAGTTTACCCACTCATTAATAAACCATTCGTACGTTTCTGGCGAACGTTTAATGGTTTCCAAAACCACTTCCGGAAAATGCTCAACAATCATGAGTAAGCGAACGGGATCGTGCACTTCAATCATTTGGCTGGGAAGGCCAGGCCGCAAATCACCATCAATGCCGTTGGCCACACCAATCAGGCCCATCACATTGTGGGGAAGTTTGGTGCCTGCACCTAACTTGCGGTTGTCAACACGGGAGAAATAATATTCTAAGTTGATACCACCGCACACCGGTGCTGCAGGCTTTAAAATGTTGAGCAGATATTTTCCTTCCGGGTCGATTTGATAATCGTAAGAGTTAAGGAAGGCGCGCCTGTCCAAAAACAAACCCTTCGTTAATGACCTGCGGCCTACGATACACAGGGCATTGGTGGCGTGGTTAAGTTCAGGCCGTGGTTCAAAAAGTGAAACCGACCGCACCTTAACTTCTTCATGAATTCGTGAAGGCTTGTGCCGGCTGTTAATAGACATAAACCTTCTTGATCTTTCCTTCGCATTGGCATTTAGCGCTTGAGCAAAAATTTCCTTGTTTATGTTATGGAACTTTGGATTTCTTGGCGACAACATATCCTTAGCGAAAAATTGCACATCGTCCCGGGTGGTGTCGTGAAGGCCTCCAATAAATTCTGTTTCAGCAGGAATCACAATTCCCCTCTCGGCCAATTGCCTTCGCACCTCCAGGTGATTGGCCATATAACAAACCACGCGAGAATTGACAGAGCCGGGCCTTCCAGAGCAGGCACCACAATCATAGGCTGCATAGTGGGGGTTGTTTACGCTGCTGCTTCCGTGACCAATTATATAGACTATTGGTGCAAAATCTTTTACCAGGCCAATGCTCTTAAAAAGACTTTCTGTACGTTGAACCATTTCCGCGATGGTGAAGCCAATCTGCAAACCATTTTCTTTGTCATCCGGATTTTGATTTTCGATGGTCAGCCTTGCTTTTTTATCCATGTGCCTGAAGGAAGTGGCTGTGGCCGGGCTCATCTGTGGTCTGAAAATATTGAAGAGCAGTTTAAAAGCGGCTTCAAACCCAAGCGTTTGTGAGATAAGCCATCCGCGGAACAGCGTATGCGATTGTTTCTTGAAGTGAAGGTCGGTTTCCCGCTTATCAGCTACGCCAACTTCTTTAATGAGATACTTTGGTGTTACGGGTGCGGGGCAAACCTTGGTGTAAAATTTTCCATCGAGGGGCTGGAAGAAAAACTCGGAACTGAAAAAACCCGGGGTGCCAAACGTGGCGCAATTAGGATCAAATTTTTCCAGGTGGCGTCTGAGCGAGCATTCCCGGTCGTCAATACAAAATATAGCCTGAAAACTTTTTTCGGAAATCGGTTTCGTATTTCCTTTTAAACTTTGAATTCCCGAAAGTACCTGGTCATAAAAAGTCCACTCGAATGCTTCTTGCCAGATGATGAGGGTTTCGGTGAGTTCGGTATGTCCTCTCTTTTCAAGGGAGGCGGGGGACTCAAAAAGCGGATCCGGTTTTTCTTGAAGTGAGGAGCCAAGCGGTTCCCATCCTTTTTTAAAATGGAAATCCAGAGCATCAATTTCCAGGAGAAGTTCGAACCGGATTAAATCCCGGAGCGAAATAATTCTTTTGTCCAGCAATGTTTCGGGTTGATTCTCCACTACCGATACCATACCCGACCAACCCTGGTGAGCAAACTGCTGGTCGAACAGGTATTGTTCGTAAAGCGTTTCATCGCCAATAAGAATTTTCAACAAGTCTTTAATTTCGCATGACGTTTCAAGCAGAAGTTTTCTTGCCCGCTTAGCTCTGAAGAAGCTGGTGAAACTCAGCCGCTCCATATCCTGAAGGCTGGCCAAAAATTCTTTGTGCCATACCGGGAAATTCCAAATGGCAATACCCTGATCTAAATATCC
>JAYUHI010000266.1:0-4392 GCA_043767095.1 Bacteroidota bacterium | reverse complement strand
CCCATGGCGTCTATTGTAACAATGCACCCTTTTAAAACTAAAACCGCTAATAATGGCGGAATAGCTGTGATTTCATTGCTTTTGCTATCTACTTTCTGTTGGCCTAAGACTATGTTGTTGACACCCGCCCACGCACTGACCATGTGGACTATACTCTTATTGCCATGATGGCGTGAGCCCCGTAAAGCTTTGCCATCGATACTGATTACTTCTCCTTCCGTCTGACGGGTTACCGATTGAGTCCAGCTTAAAAAATTCTGACCTAATTCGGTCGCATCAAGGGCAGCATAAACCCGGTTAAATGTATCATGGGTAGGGATGCCATGGGGCAACTTCAGAAATGATTTTAACCATTCCAGTTTCGCTTTCCCAAATGCTTCAATGTCATTCCATGTTTCAGCACCACAGATTACTGCCGATATGGTTATGAAAATGATGTCAAGAAGCAAATGGTCTTTCGTGCGCTCAACACGGGGATCTTTTATCCCCGCAAAAAATTGTAGCGGGCTTTCCATTGTTTTTTGGAGGAGTAAGTTAACCTTAACGCCATTTCTATCAAAATTTAGATGCGTCTGCCCTGATTGAGGTTATGAAATCAATATCAAATTTGAAAATGTTTGATAAGTTTGCAGCCTCAAAACCAAAGGCGAGGTAGCTCAGATGGTTAGAGCGCAGGATTCATAACCCTGAGGTCACGGGTTCAACTCCCGTTCTCGCTACAGACAAATCGAGCAGAATTCATATCCGCCAGCTGGTCACACAATTCCCTCCAAGGGGTATCTCCTTCATTAAAAGGCTATTTAACCAATTTTGATATAGCTTTCGTTTTTTAATGCTAAATACGAATTCTATTTGCTGGCCTATAAAATTTTTATAACTTGAGTGCACAGAAAAACCAATGGGAAAGAAACGACTATTCACTGCCGATTATGAAATGCATGCCTCCCTTAAAATGCTGTATCCTTATATCAGTTCAGCAAGCGGTTTAGGAGAATGGTTAGCCGAGAATGTTACGATCAGTCCTGAAAAAATTTTCACCTTCCATTGGGACAATGAAGAACACCAGGCAAAAGTATCGGGCATCCGAACCAATCACTTTGCTAAGTTTGAATTTCTCCCTGAATCTCCGGGCGACAAAAAGGATCCATCTTACTTTGAACTTCGCCTTGAACTGGACGAACTCACCCAATTAACCTACCTGAAAATTTCCGATTATTCTGACTTCGATGATTTGGATGAACTCCGCGATTTATGGGATGGCCTTGTAGGCAAGCTCAAGGAAGTGGTTGGCGGATGAAAACATTACTTGTCATTCGGCAGCAGGAAACAACTTATCATATTTTCAGGTGCCTATCTCAACCGGGGCTGACTAAAAAGTATCGTTGTGACGTTTCTAATTAAATACTATTCTGCATTGATTCATACTCTGCGTTCTTCGCGTCCCTGCTTTGCGGCCTTTGCGGTTATATTTTTACCGCAGAGATCGCAAAGGAGTGCCGCAAAGATTCGCAAAGGTTGCCATCTGAATTATATTTTGATTCATTGACCCTCAATTCTCTTTTTCGATAATCTTTTTTTTCAACATCATTCATATTTTTAATCAATCGATATGCTGGTAAATTCAAGCCCTGCCGAAAGCCAGGCCTGGAGAAATTTAACTGTCCATTTTCTTGACATGCAGGCCGTGAACCTGCGGTCTCTATTCCATGAAGACCCGGAAAGGTTTGATCATTTCCATATTCAATTTGAAGATCTGCTGTTGGATTATTCCAAAAATATAATAACCAGCGAAACCATAAAGTTGCTGTGCGATCTGGCCCACGAGCAAGGCTTAAAAGAGGCCCTTAAGCAAATGTTTGAAGGCGCACCGATCAATGCAACCGAAGGCCGTGCTGTTCTTCACACTGCATTACGCAACAGGGGCAACCAACCTGTTATGGTAGATGGAGAGGATGTAATGCCTGAAGTAAACCGGGTGCTTGAACAAATGAAAATATTCTCAAGCAACTTATTGAACGGAAATTGGAAAGGGTACTCTGGAAAATCTATCGAGAACATTGTGAATATTGGCATTGGCGGTTCCGACCTCGGCCCATACATGGTAACAGAAGCCCTTAAACCATATTGGAAAAACATCACGCCTCATTTTGTGAGCAATGTCGATGGAACGCACATCACAGAAGCACTAAAGAACCTGAATCCCGAAACAACATTATTCATCATCGCTTCCAAAACTTTCACTACGCAGGAAACCATGACCAATGCTGAAACAGCGCGAGCCTGGTTTCTCGAAAAGACAAATGGCAAGGGAAATGTAGCACGACATTTCGTTGCCGTCTCCACGAATCAAAAGGCCGTCATTGAATTTGGCATCGCTCCAGAAAACATGTTTGTGTTTTGGGATTGGGTAGGTGGCCGATACTCTTTGTGGTCTTCCATCGGACTGTCCATCGCATGTACTATCGGGTTTGAAAATTTTGAAAAGCTGCTGGAAGGTGCGCATACCATCGACCAACATTTTAAATCGGAACCTTTCGAAAAAAATATTCCTGTAATCCTCGCCCTGCTGGGAATCTGGTACACCAATTTTTTCGAATGCTCCTCCGAGGCAATCCTTCCCTACGATCAATACCTGCACCGCCTTGCAGCTTATCTGCAACAGGCTAATATGGAAAGCAATGGCAAAATAATTGACAGGAATGGTAATCCAACTTTGTACAACACGGGGCCCATTATCTGGGGCGAGCCGGGCACTAACGGCCAACACGCATTTTATCAATTGATCCACCAGGGGTCGAGGATGATTCCCTGCGATTTTATTGCACCGGCCATCAGCCATAACCCGGTGTCTGATCATCACGCTAAACTCTTATCCAACTTCTTCGCACAAACGGAAGCCTTAATGAATGGAAAAACAGAAGAAGAAGTTCGGGATGACTTGAAGAAGGCTGGCATGACTGAAGAGCAGATAGAATTTCATTGGCCGTTCCGCACATTTACAGGCAACCGTCCAACCAATTCGTTTCTATTCCGTCAACTCACGCCCCGAACATTAGGTAGCCTGATTGCCATTTATGAGCACAAAATTTTTGTTCAGGGAATCATCTGGAACATTTACAGTTTCGATCAGTGGGGTGTTGAATTAGGTAAGGTGTTGGCCAAAAAGATATTGCCCGAATTAAACTCAACGGAAGAAATAACCACACACGATGCCTCCACCAATGGACTGATCAACTATTTCAAACGGTTGAAGGAGCAAAGGCAATAAACAGTATTGCAAACCGCCTTCAGGGTCTTATTTTTGCGCGACTTTTAAAAATGAAAAAAACAATTTCAAAGCTCGGAGTCTTCACTTCGGGTGGTGATGCACCAGGGATGAATGCGGCCATCCGTGCCGTGGTGCGCGCATCCATATTCTATCAGAAAGAAATCTACGGAATCATGCGGGGCTACGAGGGCATGATTGATGGCGACATAAACAAATTGGGCGCGCGGTCGGTTGGAAATATAATAGAGCGGGGAGGAACCATTTTAAAATCAGCCCGCAGTGAAGCCTTCCGCACTCCCGAAGGAAGGGAGAAGGCATTTCAAAACCTGCGAAAGAATGGGATTGATGCGCTCATCGCGATTGGTGGGAACGGAACCTTTAACGGGCTCCATAAATTCTATGAGGAATTTCATATACCCTCCATTTGTATTCCGGGAACCATCGATAACGATTTGCCTGGATCGGATTTTACCATTGGATTTGATACCGCTACCAACACGGCTGTTGAAGCCATCGACAAGATTCGGGATACCGCTATTTCACACAACCGCTTATTTTTTATTGAAGTGATGGGTCGCCACTCAGGCGCTATTGCGTTGGGCAGCGGAGTGGCCGGAGGCGCCATTGGGGTGATCATCCCCGAGGATCACCTGACCATTGAAGATTTATTTTTAAGACTGGAAGAAGGTGAGAAGACCAATAAAAAATCGAGCCTGATTGTGGTGGCTGAAGGCAGCAAACTCGGTGGCGCGATGGAGCTGGCCCGGAAATTTTCTGAACGCAGCAACTATTTCGATATTAAGGTCACCATTCTTGGCCACCTGCAACGGGGCGGCACTCCTACTTATTTCGACCGCATGCTGGCGAGCAAAATGGGCGTTGCCGCAGTGGAAGGGTTACTCGATGGGAAAAAAGGTTCAATGGTTGGGTATAAAAACAACCGGATTGTATTTATTCCGCATGAGTTAATCATCAACAAGCATCATGGCATTGATGATGAGTTGCTTCGTATTTCCAAAATCTTGTCCATATAAATTATGAGCGAGGTAACAGTCGGCATCGATATCGGGGGCACCAATACCAAAATCGGGATTGTTGACCGGGCCGGAAAATTACTCCAGCAC
>JAYUHI010000265.1:0-10449 GCA_043767095.1 Bacteroidota bacterium | reverse complement strand
AAAAATTGCTGAAGCAGCAGTGGCCCAATCCAAATTAATTTCGGGCATAACATCGCTTACCAAATTAGACAACACTGATAATGTAACGCTGAAAGATGTGCTGATGAGCGCTTCCATAAAAGACGGCAAACTTTCAGTGAAACCTTTTGATGTGAAGTTTGGCAGTTATAAAACAACCGTGAGCGGCAGCACGGGTTTAGGCGGTGCACTGGATTACGCGCTGAAGATGAATGTGCCTGCCGGAAAACTCGGAACACAATTTCAAAGTCTGCTCGGTGGAAATAAAGACCCTAACTCAGAGATACCTTTGAACATTGGGTTAGGTGGAACCTTCCTGAACCCCAAGCCCCAGCTATTGCTGGCGGATCAAAAAGAACAAGTGAAAGAAGTGCTCACCAACACAGCGCAAGAGAAGGGAAAAGAGTTAGTAACCGAGGCGGTGAAAGGAACAGATGCCAAAACTCTAGTGAACAACCTGCTCGGCAAAAAAGACTCCACCAAAACCGACAGCACCAAAACCACCACAACACAACCGATACAAGATGTGCTGAAAAACAAAATGCAGAATTTGCTGAAGAAGAAAAAGAATTGAGAGCCCTCACCTGCCATGACTGCTTCGTAGGAGTGGGGGTTCCGGCACAATGCATTCTACGAAGAAGTCATCGCGGCTCCCTACGAAGAAGTCATCGCGGCCGAGTACTGGCATGCCGACAGGCAGGCCAGTACGAGTGCCGCGATCCGGTTGAAAACCGCACGCAGACACCTATGAAAAAGAACTGCTAAACTGGATCGCGGTATGGGTTCCGGCACAATGCCCTACGAAGAAGTCATCGCGGCCGAGTACTGGTCTGCCGTCAGGCAGATCAGTACGAGTGCCGCGATCCGGTTTCGCAACACGATGACTGCTTAGAGGTAGAGAGAGCCCCGGTTTTTTCAAAGAAGGCGTAACTTGCCCTGTGACCCACTCTAATCGTAGCAAAACCCGAACAAGTTTTATTCTAAGTTGTTCTATTGCCGTGTCGTGTTTTGCTCAACCTGAGTGCGACCTGAAGCGAAACGCAGATGGCATTAAAGTCTTCACCTGCAAAACAGAAAATGAAAAGTTCAAGTCGCTGCGGGCTGAGTTTGTTTTGGAGAACACCACCTTAAAAGAACTGAAAGATTTTTTGTGGGACGTAACCCAATATGAAACCTGGCAATACAACATGCTCGAAGCCGAGAAAGTATCCAGTTCCGGTGCCGATGAAATGGTTTACCGCTCGGTGGTGGATGCGCCCTGGCCCGTGCAAAACCGCGAACTGGTGGTAAAGATTAAGGTGATAAATGATATCACAGTTACCCGCATTGTCGTTCACTCCATTCCGTATGATAAACCTCCGCCAGACGATGTGATTCGGGTGCCGTTGTTCGATGCGTCATGGAAAATCATTCATGAAGGGAACACATTGAAGGTAACGTACTCCTTGCGCATAGACCCTGGCGGTTCGGTTCCGGCCTGGCTGGCCAACATCGCCCTGGCCGAAGGGCCTTATATTTCATTCAAGAAATTAAAAGCGCACCTTGTGAAATAGTTGTTAAACCCAAACTCACCACACCATGAAAACGAAATTTTCTTTTTTGGCTTTAGTGCTGGTCAGTACTCTTTCCCTCTATGCCCAGCAAAAAGTACCCGCCAATGTCATCGCTGTTTTTAACAGCAAATTCCCGAATGCTCAAAATGTAAAGTGGGGGAAAGAAAGTAAAACTGAATACGAGGCCGATTTTAAAATCAACACCCAAACCATGTCGGCAAACTTTTCTGACCAGGGTGCGTGGCTGGAAACCGAAAGCACCATAACCTTCGACCAAATTCCTGAGAAAGTAAAACAGGCGTTCAGCACGTTGCACCCGGGATCTTCCGTGAAAGTGGTTGAAAAAGTGGAGAGCCCGGAGGGCACTAAGTTCGAACTCAAAATAAAAGAGAAAAATAAATCGAAGGAGATTTTATATAGCGAGGAAGGAGTGGAAATAAAAAATTGAATGTAAGTGACCTCACCCCCGTCCCCTCTCCGATCCCGATACTTCGGGAGGAGAGGCCTGCCCTGCCGGACAGGCTTTCACATTTGGATAAAGATATTACTTGATGAAAACTCTTAAAATCTTCTTTGTCAACCTTAGTAGAATGCATGTCATAAATGATTATAACCTTATTACCTTATCGTTATAGACAATCAAATGATCCATAGTAGGAAAATCATTGCCTTGGGTATGAAGGCTCTCGTCAACTCCAACCATGAAACTGAAAAGGCTAATAAAGAGAATAAGGTAATAAGGTAGATTTGGATTATGGATTAATGTTCTACTAAGGTTAATAAAGAAAAATGGCAATGGTTTAAAGAAAGACAATTTTCCTTAATTGAATTTTGGGTGTCCCAGCGCGGAAGTCAAGAGCCATTATTCAAAAATTACAAAAACTTCCAAACTACTTCCTTGCATACCGGCTCTTCCGGTCATCATTAATAACTCCTTTCCAATTCATTCCAAAACCGAAATCGTATTTGTTGCCTGCCCCATCCGTGTAACACTCCATATCGCGGGGCACATCTTCCAATTGTTTCTCCACCACACTCATGTTGGACGGCATTTGAAAGGGCAACAGGCCTGACGGTTCTGCCGCGCCAACCAGCAAATCAAGAATGGATTGGTTTTGAACTCCGAAGCTGATAAGGATAGCATTGGCCAGCGTTTCAAATTCGGTAAACACCATGGGGTTGGTAACATGAACAGAAACAATCACCGGCTTGCCTTTCATTTTCTTATAGGTTTCCGTAACCATCGCCAGGTCTGTAATATTGGATGCTTTCACTTTTTTTCCTTTGTAAGAACGATTTGTAAATTTTTCGAGCGGATCGCCACCGGCCATACTTGGGTCGCGCGCTTCGTTGGCCGTGTACTCACCGTATTGCAAACTGATCGGTAGATAACCGTTTCCTCCTGCTTTCACATCAGCAGCATTATACCCGTTGCCGGTTTTAGGGCTTTCAATAAACACCAAAGCATAATCGGCTGAATCGGGATTGTCTGTTACCTTAAAATATTTCTTCACGATGTTCATATTCACGGGGTAGTCAATTTTTTCAGGTGATGGAACGCCCAGGAAGTTCACGCTGGCGGGCGTAAATTTTTTAGGAACATAAACCGTTTTGCCTTTGGTGAGTGGAAGCACATTGTCCTCCTGCCCCGGCAGGCGGGAATTCTTTAACAACACCTGCGATTTCAGCTGGGCCTCATAACCCGCTTTCATGAATTCTGGTTTGCCCACGGTGGCTTTGCTCTCTTCCACGTTTAAGTATGGATTCTCAAACAAACCGGTTCTGAAAATATTTTTCAAGAGTCGCACAGCCGATTGCTCGAACCGTGCATGCATAAATTCTTCACCTTTTTCTTTCACGCCCATGTTATAGGCTTCGATAACCGGGCCTGCATCATTGTTTCCACCAAACTGATCAACACCAGCCATCAAAATTTTATAATGCCGTTGCGCAATGGTTAATCCCTCAACACCCCATGGCCTGCCCGTGAGAAAAACATCAACAGCTGTTTCATCGCCAGTTATCCCCCAATCGGTGCAAACCACGCCATCGTAATTATATTTAGTACGAAGCAAATCGTTAATAATGTAAGTGTTGTAGCTATTGGCCACGTTCTCATTGTTCTTTGTATCCTGATTATATGAAATGGTGTAGTAAGGCATCACCGCAGCAGCCATTCCTGTTTTGCCTTTCAGTTTGAATGCGCCTTCCGTGAAAGGGATGAAATGGTTTTCAAAATTATTTCCTGGATACACCGCATACTTGCCATAACCATAGTGCGCATCTCTTCCACCCTCGCCCGATCCGCCACCGGGCCAATGTTTCACCATAGCATTCACACTTTCATAACCCCATCCTCCGGCAATTTCTTTCATGCCCGTTGATGTTTGGAAGCCATCAATGTAAGCGCGGCCCATAGCAGCAGAGAGTTGAGGGTCTTCGCCAAATGTTCCGCTGGTGCGATACCATCTCGGCTCGGTTGAAATATCTACTTGCGGAGAAAGCGCAGTTGAAATTCCTAAAGCTCTGTACTCCTGGGCTGCAATGTGTCCAAACTTCTCAACGAGAGCAGGATCAAATGTTGACGCCATTCCCAACGAACCAGGCCACATGGAGATGGCGCCACCGGCTCCTTCATTGTATTCTGCATTGGAGACCGTTCCATGCCGCGGGTCGGAACTGTTGTTGGCAGGAATTCCTAAACCAATTCCTTCCACCAAAGCCTGGGCCGTGTTGTTCCATTGTGCGGCTGCTTCTGCGCTCTCAACACGCGTGAGCAACACATGGCGCAGATTATCTTTCGTTAAAAATTCTTTTTGCTGATCGGAAAGATCAGAAACGCTGACTCCACTTTCATCAAAAGGTTTTCCTCCATAAGTGGCGGCTGTAAATCCGCGCGTGGCAGCCGGAATGCTCTGGTGCCGGCTGTAAAGCATCAGTCCGGCAATTTGTTCGACCGTCATTTTCGAGGCGAGGTCTTTGGCGCGCTCATCTGCCGCAAGGCGCCAGTCTTCATATTTGTCTAACTGGCCATTCTTATTAAGGTCTTTGAAAGCAAACCGGTCAGCAGTAATAATTTTTACTCCCGATTCAGAGGAGTAGCCCAAGGTTTGGCCTCCTTCATTGGTCACCATTTTAATATTTCCATCACCCGATTCCTTCCATTTCGGGCCGCAGGAAGCGAGTAGTATTAGAGCGGCCAGGAAAACGGAAAATTTAGGATTCAATCTTTTCATCTTGTTTGGGATTAGAGTGTGTGAAATAACACGAATACTTTAGGGTTTCCAATTGGCGATTAGTCAGAACCCTTCAACCAAATGGTTGTAAGCAAGGCTTGTCATTATTTCCAAAAGGATTTTTCAACTATTCAAATAAAAGTAATTTCCATGTTTAAACATAAAACATAAATTTCGGCCAAAATCAAAAAAACTATGAAAAAATTTCTCACTGTCATTTTCGCTGTAGTATTGGTTGTAGTTGCACAGGCACAAACCTGGACGCATGACAAAAACCATTCAAAGCTTGGCTTTGGAGTAACCCACTTACTGATCTCTGAGGTGCAGGGATCGTTCAAGACTTTTGATGTCAAGGTCACGGCCACAAAAGATGATTTGTCGGATGCCATATTTGAAGTGACTGCCGATGTTGCTTCCATAACCACCGATTTGGAAATGCGCGACAACGATATAAGGGGCGCCAATTTTTTTGATGCGGCCAAATTTCCATCGCTCACATTCAAGAGCACCTCATTCAAAAAAGTGGATGGTAATAAATATGCCATGGTTGGCGATCTAACCATAAAGGGCGTTACCAAAAGTATAACCCTGGATGTCATTTTGAACGGCCCGGTCGAACATCCGCGCAGCAAAAAGCTATTGGCCGGTCTAAAAATAAGCGGCACGTTCAAACGCAGCGATTTTGGCGTAGGCCCAAGTCCGCATCCTACGGCAGGCGATGAAGTGACCCTGATTGCCAACGGTGAAATTATAAAACAGTAACAAGATTGGGCTTCCACAATATACCCTGACGGGGTTCTTAAACCGCGCCACGGTTGGATGAACTTAAAGGCAATCCACTTTTTGGATTGCCTTATTTTTTTTATGACCGTCTAAATGCAAAGTTATTGTTGATGGTTTATACTTGGCGACTTCTTAACATTGTCGCTCGAAAACCCCAACCAATCCATGCCCATCATTTTAGGTGTTATCTTTCACTTCATTGGGGGTTTTGCCTCCGGCAGTTTTTACATGCCCTTCAAAAAAGTGAAAGGCTGGCGGTGGGAGAGTTACTGGATTATTGGCGGATTGTTCTCATGGCTCATCGTTCCTCCTCTGGCTGCGTGGCTAACACTTCCTGGATTTTCAGAAATCATCAACAGCACATCCACTTCTACCATTCGCTACACGATTTTATTTGGAGTGCTTTGGGGCATTGGCGGCCTCACCTATGGACTGGGTGTTCGTTATCTCGGCATGTCACTGGGGAATTCTGTTGTTCTGGGATTTTGTTCAGCCTTCGGTGCGATCGTTCCTTCTATTTACTATGCAATCGTTCCGACTGAAGGAAAAACTTCCATCATTGAAATGTTCAGCACCACCTGGGGAATGGTAGTTTTACTGGGTGTTGTGATTTGTCTTTTGGGCATTTACATCTGTGGTCGTGCCGGCATGATGAAAGAAATGGAACTTTCGGAAGAGGTCAAGCAAAAAAGTGTGTCTGAATTTAGCCTGATGAAAGGACTGGCCGTGGCCGTTACTTCGGGCATCTTGAGTTCTTGTTTTAATTTCGGGATTGAGGCCGGTAAGCCCATGGCAGAGGCCGCGGTTAGTTTAGGATTGAATCCACTCTATCAAAATAATGTTACCTATGTGGTGCTTCTTTGGGGCGGACTCACTACCAACTTTATCTGGTGCATGATTTTGAATTCGCGCAATAAATCCTTTGGAGATTATACGAACAAGCAAAGTCCGCTGGTGAAAAATTATTTGTTTTCTGCGCTGGCAGGCACCACGTGGTTTTTGCAATTCTTCTTTTACGGCATGGGCGAAAGTAAATTGGGCAATGGAGCCAGTTCGTGGATTCTGCATATGGCCTTCATTATTTTGGTGGCCAATATGTGGGGCATCGGGCTGAAAGAGTGGTATGCGGTCAGTAAAAAAACAAAGACAACTATTGCGGTTGGAATAGCAACTATCATTCTTTCTGTTTTGGTTGTGGGATATGGAAATGCTTTGAAGGCCTCACCCTAAATCCCTCTCCATCCCGAAACTTCGGGAGAGAGGGACTTGCCTAACGAATAACATTCAATCAAATGAAACTATTTAAACACGTAAGCTACCTGTGGAATGAACTTAAGGCGGCAGAGATTGCCGGAGATGAAGTTGCACTCCTGGTTTATCGCTCCAATTTACTAGGAGCCGATCTTCGCCTCACCAACTATGGCGGTGGCAACACATCGTGCAAAGCATCAGCAAAAGATCCCCTCACCGGAAAAGAAACGGAAGTGATGTGGGTAAAGGGTTCGGGTGGCGACCTCGGCACCATGAAAAGAAACGGCCTTGCCGCTTTGTATGTGGATAGGTTGCGTGCATTGCAAAATGTTTATCGCAGCATCCTCCATGAAGATGAAATGGTTGAGCTCTTCAACCATTGCATTTATGATTTGAGTTCCAAGGCTCCATCCATTGACACTCCGCTCCACGGATTTCTTCCTTTCAAACATATCGATCATCTGCATCCCGATGCGGCCATCGCTATCGCGGCAGCAAAAGATGGAAAGAAAATTACCCAGGAACTTTTCAAAAATACAATCGGATGGGTTGAATGGCAACGTCCGGGTTTTGATTTGGGATTGAAACTCAAACAATGTCTTGATGAGAATCCAGGAATTCGAGGCATCATGTTAGGCTCGCATGGTTTGTTCACGTGGGGAAATACTTCCTATGAAAGTTATGTGAACACATTGGAAGTGATTGAGCAGTGTGCTGAATATCTCGAATCCAATTACGGAAAGAAACGCCCGGTCTTCGGTGGACAAAAGATAAAAAGTTTACCGAAAGAAAATCGTTTGCAACAAGCATCCACTCTTGCTCCGGTGCTAAGAGGATTTTGCTCAAATAGCAGTCCTTTTACGAACCCCCCTGCGGGGGGCAGGGGGGCTATTGGGCACTTCACAGATGATGAACGAGTACTTGAATTCATCAACTCTAATGATTTAAGCAAGCTCGCTCCCATGGGCACCAGTTGCCCCGATCACTTTCTGAGAACGAAGATTAGTCCCCTGGTTTTGGATTTGAAATCAGACGAAAATTTTATTGATGTCAAAATCATTAAAGAAAAACTGGCTCCCGCTTTCGAAAGTTACCGTGCGATGTACGCTGAATATTATGAATCATACAAGCATGCAAACAGTCCGGCCATGCGCGATGCCAACCCGGTAGTGATTCTTTATCCGGGCGTGGGCATGTTCACTTTTGCCAAAGACAAACAGACCGCGAGAGTAGCTTCGGAGTTTTATATTAATGCGATCAACGTAATGAAAGGGGCCGAAGCTATTTCAGAATACACATCGTTACCAAGGCAAGAAGCATTCAACATAGAATATTGGTTATTGGAAGAAGCAAAACTACAACGCATGCCGAAAGCAAAAGCCCTTTCGGGGAAGGTAGCATTAGTCACCGGTAGCGGAGGTGGCATCGGAAAAGCCATCGCGAAAAAATTTGCAGAAGAAGGCGCTTGTGTTATTCTGAGCGACAATGATGAAGCCCGTTTGAAAGAAGCCGAATCAGAGTTCGAAAAGAAATTTGGAAAGGATACGTTTACTACAGCCCTCCTCGATGTAACCAGCCTAAACCAAATTGAAGAAGCCATGAAAATTGCCGCTCTCGCTTTTGGCGGAGTGGATATTGTTGTAAACAACGCGGGCATCTCCATTTCAAAATCTATCGAGGATCACTCTGAAAAAGACTGGGATTTACTTTACGATGTATTGGTGAAGGGACAGTTTTTAGTTTCACAGGCCGGCATCAACATCATGCGTAAGCAAGGGTTGGGCGGAGACATTATTAACATAGTGAGCAAGAATGCCCTGGTATCAGGACCGAACAATGCGGGTTACGGTTCTGCCAAAGCGGCTCAACTTCATTTAAGCAGATTAAATGCTGCAGAGTTAGGCCCCGATAAAATCCGGGTGAATGTAGTGAACCCCGATGCCGTGATTGCCGACAGTAAAATTTGGGCCGGTGCCTGGGCAGAAGGCAGAGCGAAAGCTTACGGAGTAACAGTGGAAGAACTTCCAGCCTTCTATGCGAAGCGCACCTTGTTAAATGAAATTATTCTCCCCGAAGATATTGCCAATGCCTGCTTTGCTTTTGTGGGCGGACTGCTCAATAAATCAACTGGAAATGTTTTGAATGTGGATGGAGGGGTGGCGATGGCGTTTGTGAGGTAATTGTCTGTACAAGATTTGAAGGATTGAAGGAATACAGGATTAATGAAAATCTCTGGATAAGATATAGGCTGATGAAAATTATAAACTGCATTAATCCTGTAATCCATAAATCTTTTTAATCTTGTAAAGACAAACTGCATTAATCCAGAAATCCATAAATCTTTTTAATCTTGTAAAGACAAACTGCATTAAATCCTGTATTCCATAAATCCTTATAATCCTGTTTAAGACATTTTAACCTCGTAAAAACCATGAGCAACCTTACTGACATCAACAAATTAACCCATGCCATTATTGGCTGCGCCATGCAAGTTCATCGTATTCTTGGCAACGGATTTCAAGAAGTAATTTACCAGCGGGCTCTGGCCATTGAATTTACATTTCAAGGTTTGTTATACGTGCGAGAGCAGGAAATGGAAATTTTCTATCGCGCTCAACCCATCGGCCTCAGAAGAGTTGATTTCTTTGTCGAGAACAAAGTGATGGTTGAATTAAAAGCAGTGGCCAAACTAGAAGACACACACAAAGCACAGGCAATTAATTACCTCGAGGCCTACGGCCTTGCTCATGGGCTCTTGATTAACTTTGGTGGGATGAGCCTGGACGTCAAAAGAGTTTATAATAAAAAATTAGTCGATCCCAACGATCCAATATTTCCAATCGAAGAAAATAAATAATCCTGTATTCCCTCAATCCCTTAAATCCTGTCCAGACAATAAAATCCTGTCAAGACAAATGCGACTGATCTTAATAACCCTCTTTCTTCTTTTCTTCGCAAATGTTTTATCCGCCCAGGAAATCAAGAAACGGGTTTTGGTGTTAACTGACATCGAAGCTGACCCCGATGACTCTCAGTCTTTGATCCGGTTTTTACTTTATTCCAACCAATGGAACGTTGAAGGTTTGATCGCCACAACTTCTATTCATCAAAAAAACAGAGTTGCTCCTGAAACTATTCATAAAATTATTAATGCATACGGAAAGGTTCAACCCAATTTGCTCAAGCATGAACCAGGGTTTCCATCCTCCAGTGACCTTAAATTAAAAGTAAAAAAAGGATTGCCAGTCTATGGGATGGAAGGTGTGGGTGAAGGAAAAGATTCTGAAGGATCGGATTTTATAGTTCAAGTGCTGGAACGAAATGATGAGCGGCCGGTTTGGATTTCGGTTTGGGGCGGAACAAATTGCCTGGCGCAGGCGCTGCATAAAATCAGGAAAACAAAATCTACGAAAGATGCCGAACGACTTTTTCAAAAACTAAGAGTCTATACCATTTCTGATCAGGACGATTCCGGTCCGTGGATACGCAAAAACTTTCCTGACATTTTTTTTATTGTAACACCCGGCTATAACTACACCTTTGCCACATGGTTAGGCATTGCTTCTCCCCTCCCCGGATCGAATCCTGAAGTAACCACCAACGACTGG